>NZ_RCOA01000015.1:0-1953 GCF_004307585.1 Pseudomonas sp. Sample_20
CGGGTCTGGTTGAACTTGCCGCGAAAGGATTTGGCCAGGCCGGTCCGCACGCTGTCGACGATCACCACTTCACGCATGGCATACCTCATTGTTGTTGTCGGTTGAGAGTGGACCTGAGCATAAGTCCACCTTCTTGCCGACCGCGAGGATCATTCACCCGGCGTATGCGCGGCCATCGCTTCAGTCCTTGTGCTTTTTGGCCTTCTTGTCGGATTTCTCGAACGCGTCTTCCAGCGCGCGGTTGATGGTGCGCAATACTTTCACCCGCGCCCAGCGTTTGTCGTTGGCCTCGACCAGCGTCCACGGCGCGATCTCGGTGCTGGTGCGATCAACCATGTCGCCGACCGCCCGGCGATAGTCGTCCCACTTTTCCCGGTTGCGCCAGTCGTCCTCGGTAATCTTGAAACGCTTGAAGGAAATCTCTTCGCGCTCCTGAAAGCGCTCCATCTGCGTGTCCTTGTCGATGGCCAGCCAGAACTTGACCACGATGACGCCGGCATCGGCCAGTTGCTCTTCGAAGTCATTGATTTCGCCGTAGGCGCGCAGCCAGTCGGCCGGGGTGCAGAAGCCTTCGATCCGCTCGACCAGCACCCGCCCGTACCAGGAGCGGTCGAACACGGTGAATTTGCCCCGCGCCGGAAGGTGTCGCCAGAACCGCCACAGATACGGTTGTGCGCGCTCTTCTTCGGTCGGCGCGGCGATCGGCACGATGCTGTACTGACGCGGATCGAGCGCCGCTGCCACGCGGCGAATCGCCCCGCCCTTGCCGGCCGCGTCGTTACCCTCGAACACCGCCACCAGCGCATGGCGGCGCATGCGTTTGTCGCGCATCAGCCCGGACAGACGCGCCTGTTCGGTGATCAGTTGTTCTTCATAGTCTTTCTTGTCCAGACGCTGCGTCAGGTCGAGGCTGTCGAGCAGGTTCAACTGATCGACCGGCGTGCCCAGCGGCGCGGCACTGACTTCGTGAGGATTGACGTCGGCACGCTTGAGCGCGTTTTGCAGACCTTCGAGGAGAATCTTGCCCACCGCCAGGCTGCGGTAATTGGCATCGACGCCTTCGATGACATGCCACGGCGCGTAATCGCGACTGGTACGGCGCAGCACGCGCTCGCCGTATTTGACGAACTTGTCGTAGGTCTGCGACTGCTGCCAGTCCAGCGGACTGATGCGCCAGCTGTGCAGCGGGTCGTCGGCCAGCGATTTTAGCCGCGCTTTCATCTGCTTCTTGGACAGGTGAAACCAGAACTTGAAGATCAGCGCGCCTTCATCGCAGAGCATTTTTTCCAGACGCTCGGCGCCAGCGATGGCCTGGTCCAGACGCGGATCCTTGAACAGTCCGTGCACCCGGCCCTGGAGCATCTGGCTATACCAGTTGCCGAAGAACACGCCCATTCGCCCTTTGGCCGGCAGCATGCGCCAGTAGCGCCACGCCGGTGGCCGCGCCAGTTCTTCATCGGTTTGCTGGTCGAAGGTGCGCACTTCGATCAGGCGCGGGTCCATCCACTCGTTGAGCAGCTTGACCGTCTCGCCCTTGCCCGCCCCTTCAATGCCGTTGATCAGGATGATCACCGGAAAGCGCTTCTGCTGCTGCAACTCGAACTGCGCTTCCAGCAAGGCTTCACGCAGCGCAGGGACCGCCGCCTCATAAGTGTCTTTGTCGATGGCGTGACCGATTTCAGCGGATTCAAACATTGGACGGCTCCTTCCAGGGTTCAACAAGACTAGCGGATTGGGCACGGGCGCAGGGCAGAAATTCCCATGAACTCAGGACGGGATGAGAACTTTGTGGTGAGGGGATTTATCGTTGACTGGCTGTGCAGTATTCGTAGATCCGGGAAGTGCGGTTTGGATCGGGAAAACGGGGTGGATGGTTTTGGGACTGCTTCGCAGTCCAACGGGGATAAATCCCCTCGCCACAGGGTTCTTTTCACCGCGAGTCTTGTGGTTTTG
>NZ_RCOA01000054.1:0-15324 GCF_004307585.1 Pseudomonas sp. Sample_20
CTACGCCAACCTAATTCTGGCGCCGTTTGCCCACATGCCAAAAACCAGTGCCACGCTGCTGATAATCGATGATGACGAGGTAGTGCGCGCGAGCCTCGCGGCCTATCTGGAAGACAGTGGTTTCAGCGTCCTGCAGGCCGGCAACGGTCAACAGGGTCTTCAGGTATTCGAGCAAGACGAGCCCGATCTGGTCATCTGCGATCTGCGCATGCCGCAGATGGGCGGTCTCGAACTGATCCGTCAGGTCACCGAGCGCTCACCCGATACGCCGGTGATCGTGGTCTCGGGTGCCGGGGTGATGAACGACGCGGTCGAGGCCCTGCGCCTGGGCGCGGCGGATTACCTGATCAAGCCTCTCGAAGATCTGGCTGTGCTCGAGCACTCCGTGCGCCGGGCCCTGGATCGTGCGCGGCTGCTGGTGGAAAACCAGCGCTACAGCGAGAAGCTGGAAAAGGCCAACCGCGAGCTCGAAGCCAGCCTGAACCTGCTCCAGGAAGACCAGAACGCCGGTCGCCAGGTGCAGATGAACATGCTGCCGGAAAGCCCGTGGAGCATTGACGAATTCAATTTTGCCCATCAGATCATCCCGTCGCTGTACCTGTCGGGTGATTTTGTCGACTATTTCCGCGTTGACGAGCGCCGGGTCGCGTTTTATCTGGCGGATGTTTCCGGGCATGGCGCGTCATCAGCCTTCGTCACCGTGCTGCTGAAGTTCATGACCACGCGTTTGCTCTTCGAATCGAAACGCAGCGGTACCTTGCCGGAGTTCAAGCCTTCGGAAGTGCTCGGTCATATCAACCGGGGGCTGATCAGTTGTAAGCTGGGTAAACACGTCACAATGGTCGGTGGAGTCATCGACGAGGAGACCGGTTTGTTGACCTATAGCATTGGCGGCCATCTGCCTTTGCCTGTGTTGTACACGCCTGACAGTGTTCGTTATCTCGAAGGCCGTGGCCTGCCGGTGGGGCTTTTCAATGAAGCCACCTACGAAGACCACGTGCTTGAGCTGCCGCCGACGTTCAGCCTGACGCTGATGTCTGATGGCATTCTGGACCTTTTGCCGGAAGCAACGCTCAAAGAAAAAGAGGCTGCTTTGCCCGAACGGGTGAAGTCAGCGGGCGGCAGCCTGGATGGTCTGCGGCAAGTGTTTGGTTTGGCCACGCTAGGGGAGATGCCGGATGATATCGCCCTGTTGGTGTTGAGCAGGAATCTTTAATGAGTACCGGTAGAATCCAGTTCGCCGAGCAGGACGGCACCTTCGTCCTGAAGTTCGTCGGTGAAGTCCGCCTGACCCTGTGTTCGGCGTTGGATGCGACTATTGAGAAAATCTTCACCGCGACGAATTTCAACGCGATCGTGATCGATTTGACCGAAACCCGCAGCATCGACAGCACCACCTTGGGCCTGCTGGCCAAACTGTCGATCATGTCGCGGAAGAAGGTCGGCCTGTTGCCGACGGTTGTCACCACCCACGAAGACATCACCCGTCTGCTGCAATCGATGGGCTTCGAGCAGGTGTTCAACATCGTCAACCACCCGGTGCCGTGCCCGGAGTGCCTGGACGACCTGCCGGATCAGGACCAATCCGAAGACGCGGTGCGAATCAAGGTGCTGGAAGCGCACAAGATTCTCATGGGCCTGAACGATTCCAATCGTGAAGCGTTTCATGATCTGGTGAATGCGCTGGAAAGACACTGATCTCATGAATTGATGGTGTCTGGGCTGGCCTCTTCGCGAGCAAGCTCGCTCCCACACTGGATCAGTGTCGATCACAAATCCCCTTGTGGGAGCGAGCTTGCTCGCGAAGGTTTCAGTTCGGTCAACGCGCCTCTCAATGCAGAATGAAAAAGGGCGAACCTGTGAAGGTTCGCCCTTTTTGCGTTCTACAAACTCAAATCACAGCTTGGCCTGGAGCAACGCTTCCAGCTTTTCCTGGTCGCGGGCGAACTGACGGATGCCTTCGGCCAGTTTCTCGGTGGCCATCGCGTCTTCGTTGGACAACCAGCGGAATTGCGCTTCGTTGAGGCTCAGACGCGCTTCACCGGCATTGCCCGGCGCCAGTTTGCGTTCCAGCTTGCCGGTGTCGGCGGCGAGCTTCTCCAGCAGTTCCGGGCTGATGGTCAGGCGATCGCAGCCGGCCAGTTGCTCGATCTGGTTGATGTTACGGAAGCTCGCGCCCATGACCACGGTCTTGTAGTCGTTGGCCTTGTAGTAGTTGTAGATGCGCGTCACCGACTGCACGCCCGGATCATCGGCGCCGGTGTAGTCGTTGCCGTTGGCCTTCTTGTACCAGTCGTAGATACGGCCCACGAACGGCGAGATCAGGAACACCCCGGCATCGGCGCAGGCGGCGGCCTGGGCGAAGGAGAACAGCAGGGTCAGGTTGGTCTGGATGCCTTCCTTCTCGAGGATCTCGGCGGCGCGGATGCCTTCCCAGGTCGAGGCGATCTTGATCAGCACGCGGTCGCGGCCGACGCCGGCCTTGTCGTACAGCTCGATCAGACGATGCGCACGCTTGAGGATCGCATCCTGGTCGAAGGACAGGCGCGCATCGACTTCGGTGGAGATGCGACCCGGAACCACGTTGAGAATTTCCTTGCCCACTGCGACGCCGAAACGGTCGCTGGCCAGGCCGACATCGCCCTTGCAGTCGCGAACGCAATCGTTCAGCAGTTCGGCGTAACCGTGAATGGCCGAAGCCTTGAGCAGCAGGGAAGGGTTGGTGGTGGCATCGGTCGGTTTGACTCGGGCGATCGCTTCGAAGTCGCCGGTGTCGGCAACCACGGTGGTGAACTGTTTGAGTTGTTCCAGCTTGGAAGTCATGGGCGTGCTCTATCCTATGGGTCTGAAGACATTACCCGAGCGCTGACGGGCACTCAAGGGTGCATTCGTGGATCGATGGCCCCTGCGGCAACAACCTGAAAACGATTGTTTGAAAGGTGGGGCGCGGTGTCGCTGAATACGATGCCAAAACAGCCCACAGGTTCAAAGCAACCGACCTGTGAACAGACCGGTTGCCCAAGGTTTACTCAGCGTTCAACAGACCTTCTACCGACAAGCGTGCCGGTTTTGGCTGGCCGTCAGAGGTGAGAAAGCCGAAGTTCTTTTCGCGATCGTTGCTGCCCGAATCACTGTTCCGCCATTCATAGATAGACGTCAGGGGAATATTGAGGCGTTTAACGTCGGTAATAAACGCGTTGATCTTGGTCGCTTGCCCCTCAGGACCACCGTTGGAGGCGAGGGCCGAAACCCCCCATTCACTGATGACCCCCGGCAGATTGAAGTTCTGCTGGATGAAGGTCTGTGCGTTGCTGATCTGCGTCGCGGTCATGCCATAAGGATGATAGGAAACGGCGTTGAGGCATTTCGGGTAATCGCTGACGATACTTTTCATCGCCACCGTCGACGCCGAGCCCGCGCTTGGCGGCCGGGCGAAGCCGAAACCTACCCGTGGCGTCGTCTGCGGCTGACCTTCGAAGGCCTTGCACATGCCGGCCATGAACGGCACGAAGGTGGTATCGAAATTGCGCGTCGGCCAATAGGTTTCCAGGTCCGGCTCGTTCCAGATTTCGATCGCTACCAATTGCGAGCTCCAGGATTTTTCCAGCCCGGTCACGGTGTTGGCGAACTTACCGCCGGCGGCGTTCAGCTCCTCCGGCGACGTGGCCGGCAATGCCTTGATCGCGCGCACCGTCAGCAGCACCGGCAGGCCGGCGGAAGCGGCGGCGGCGAAGGCGTCGCTGACCTGTTTCTGATACGTCTTGGCGGTGAGGCTGTCGCTCCACACACCGAAGCGCACAAAGCTGAAGCCGGCGGCCTTGATTTGTGCGGCATCGGCGGCGGTGAAGCTCTGGATTTTCACCTGCACGCCGATGGTTTTTGCTGGAAGGTTGGGGAACAGCTCACTGGCGTGAACCTGGCTGGTGGCGCCGAGCGCCATCAGGGCGAGGGCGGCGAGTTTATTGCGCTGTGCTGTTTTCATGTCTGCTCTCCTGAAGAGAATGACAACTACGAATATTTGTCCCGTTACTCAATTTCCGATAACGGTGATGGCGCTAAGTGCGCGAATGTTATTTTTTGTCAGGAAAACAGCAACTGAAAATCACAGTTATTTTTAGTCCGCTAATTGTGGTTGGGGCGGATTAAAACGCTGTGGTACTTAATGTTCCTGTACTAACAGGGCGAAGCTATTTCTGAGTGCAGGAAAGTCGTGAGGGTTCATTAACTTTCACGGCATGTTGGCTGTTTGATATTACACAGGAAAGCAAGACTTGTTCAAAAAGATCCTCGTTGTCTGCGTGGGCAATATATGCCGAAGTCCGACGGCTGAACTGCTGCTGCGCAACGCGCTGGGCCAGTCCGCTATCACCGTGTCCTCAGCCGGCCTGTCCGCCCGCGTGGGCGAGGGCGTGGAAGCCTCGGCGCGCCAGGTTCTCGAAGAGCACGGGCATTGCGCAGAGGCTTTCAAGGCGCGGCAACTGACCTCGGACATCGTCAATGACTCGGACCTGATCCTGGTCATGGAAAAAGCCCACGTCAATCAAGTGCTGAAGATTGCCTCGCACGCCCGAGGCAAAGTGTTTCTGCTCGGTAAATGGCAGAGCGAGCGCGAAATACATGATCCGTATCGTCAAGGCAAAGCCGCGTTTATTCATGCCCACGCATTGATTGAAGATGCTGTTAGTTCATGGGCGAAGCGTCTCGGGCATTGATGAATATTCTTCAGAACAGTAAATGGTAAGAACAGACTTATGCAGTTACCGTCCGTAATCGGCACCCGCGACAATGATCAAGACAGTATTGATCTGCTCGGCATCTTCGGCAGCCTGATCGACCAGAAGTGGCTGATCGGCGCGCTGACCGGTGCCTTCATGGTCACCGGCGTCGCCTATGCGGTTCTGGCAACGCCCGTGTACCTGGCGAACGCGCTGGTGCAGGTCGAACCGAAAAAGAACGACATGCTCGGTTTCTCCGACCTCAACAGCATGCTCGGCGGGCAATCGCCGTCGGTGACCGAAATCGGCATCATCAAATCCCGCGCGGTGATCGGCAAAACCGTTGACGACCTGCGCCTGGATATCGACGTCACCCCCAACACGTTCCCGTTGATCGGCGGCTTTCTTTCGCGGCGTTATCGCGGAGACAGCGAGACCAGCGTCGCGCCGCCGCGTTTCGGTTTGAACAGTTATGCCTGGGGCGGCGAACGTCTGGAATTCACTCGGCTGCAATTGCCGAAAGATTTGCTCGGCAAGAAACTCACCCTGATCGCCGGCGAGCAGCAGCGCTTTGAGCTGTTCGATGAAAACGACAATCTGCTCGCCGAAGGCGTCGCCGGCGAAGCGTTTGCCAATGACGGTGTAGAAGGGCAGATCGCGCACTTGTCGGCCAACCCCGGCACGCGTTTTCAGGTGGTGCGCAATCCACGCATCGTGACCATTCAGGGCTATCAGGATGCGCTGGATATCTCCGAACAGGGCAAGGAGTCGGGGATCATTCGTCTGGCGCTGGCCAGCTCCGACGCGGCCGAGGCGGTGAAGATCCTCAACAAGATCGCCTCGCTCTACGTCGAGCAAAACGTACGGCGCACTTCGGCGGAAGCCGCGCAGAGCCTCGCGTTTCTGCAAAGCCAGTTGCCCCAGGTCAAGCGTGATCTGGCCAAGGCCAGCGACGCCTTGAATGCCTACCAGACCCACGGCAAGACCGTGAACATCTCGCTGGAAACCCAGTCGGTGCTGGGCCAGTCGGTGGCGCTGGAAACGCGCATCTCCGAACTGAAAATGCAGCAGGCCGAGCTTGATCGCAAGTTCACCAAACAGCACCCGGCCTATCGCGCCTTGATGACGCAGATCGGCGAATTGACCCAGCAGCAGAAATCCCTCGAAGGCAAGGTTCAGGACTTGCCGGCCACCCAGCAGGAATTGCTCAACCTGACCCGCGACGTCGAGGTGGCTTCGCAGATCTACACGCAGTTGCTGAACAAATCCCAAGAACTCGACATCGTCCGCGCCGGGGCCGTCGGCAACGTGCGCCTGATCGACACTGCCGATGTCGACCTGACCAATCCGATCAAACCCAAAAAACCACTGATCGTGCTGATCGCGACATTGCTTGGCGCGTTTGTCGGCGTGGCCCTGGTGCTGCTGCGCAAATCCCTCAGCCGAGGCCTTGAAGGCCCGGAGGGCATCGAGCAGTTGGGCCTGCCGGTTTACGCGTCGATTCCCTACAGCGCCTTGCAGGAAGAAGAGGACAACAAAAAGGGCCGCGCCCGCGATGGCGTCGACAAGCCTGCGTACCTGCTGGCGCTGCGCAACCCGACCGATCTGTCGATCGAATCGATCCGCAGCCTGCGCACCTGCCTGCACTTTGCCGGGCTCGATTCGACCAACAACCGCATCATGATTTCCGGGCCGAGCCCGCAGGTCGGCAAGACCTTCGTTTCGTCCAACCTTGCGGCGGTCATGGCCCTGAGCGGCCAGCGCGTGGTGCTGATCGATGCCGACATGCGCAAAGGGCACCTGCACAAAACCCTCAACACGCCGATCAGCAACGGTCTGTCCGACCTGCTGGTCAAGCGCTGCACCCTTGAGCAGGCGATCAACAAAGTCGAAGTCGACAACCTGCATTTCATCAGCCGGGGGCAAGTGCCGCCCAATCCTTCCGAATTGCTGATGCACGCCAACTTCCGTGAGCTGCTGGCGCAACTCAGCGAGCGCTACGACCTGGTGATCATCGACACGCCGCCGCTGCTGGCGGTGACCGATGCCGCCATCGTCGGTCGCGAGGCCGGCATCAGCCTGATCGTCACCCGCTTCGGGGTGAACCCGGCCAAAGAGATCGAACTGACCATTCGCCGCTTCGCCCAGAACGGCATCGAGTTGAAAGGCGCGGTGTTCAACGGCGTCGAGAAGCGCGCGGCCAGCTATTACGGCGGCACTGGCTATTACAACTACGAATACGCGTCCGACAAATCCTGATGGTTGCCGATTGTTCTTTCCTGTTTGAAGTGGGTGAGTTGTGAAAAAAATACTGCACGTGGCAGAGACGATCAAAGGTGGCGTGGCGACGGTGATCCGCACGATCTCGGCATCCCCCGAAGATGACGCAGCGAATTATCAACTGGTCTATCTGGTACCCGAGGATCAGGCCAAGGAGCTGCACGGCATCGCCCCGCAACAAGTGCGCACCTTCCCGCGCAGCGGTCGCAACGTGCCATCGCTGCTGCGTTTCGCCTGGCGCCTGAGCCAGGTGCTGCTCAAGGAAAAGCCCGACGTCGTGCATTTGCACAGCACCTTTTCCGGGGTGATCGGCCGTGTGGTGTGTGTGCTGTTGCGACCATGGCGCAAGCCGAAAATCGTCTACTGCCCGCACGCGTTTTCGTTCCTGATGGAAAGCTCTCCGACCAAGCAGAAGGTCTATGCGTGGATCGAGCGGGTGCTGCAGAAAGTCACCGACGTGATCATTTGCGTCAGCCAGTACGAGCTGGATAAAGCCGCGCGTTTCGGCATCGAGCGCAAGCGCATGAAGCTGATCTACAACGGCATTCATCACAAGGATGACGCGCCGAAAAGCGCTGGCGCCGAGCCGATTCATCTGCTGTTCGTCGGGCGTCTGGATTACCAGAAAGGCTTCGACGTGCTGCTCAAGGCCTACGCCAAGGTCAATCGCAACGACCTCAAACTGACGGTGGTTGGCAGTGCGGTCAACGAAGACTCTGTCGAGTGCCCGCCGATGGATTCGGTCGAGTACCTGCCGTGGGTGACGCCTAGTGAAGTACAGGCGCTGTATCAGAAAGCCGATGCGCTGATCGTGCCGAGTCGCTGGGAAGGCTTTGCCATGGTGCCGCTGGAAGGCATGGCCATGGGACTGCCGGTGATCGCCAGCAACTGCACCTCGCTGCCGGAACTGGTCACCAACGAAGTGTCCGGCTACGTCTTTCCGTCCGGCGATCACCAGGCGCTGGCCGACGTGTTGACGATCATCCAGAAGCCGCGCCTGCTCGACCTTGGCAATGAAGGCCGGAGCATTGTCCGCGAACGCTTCAGCGCCGCGTTGATGATCCGCCAGACCTACGACCTGTATCACGCTCCCACTTATTAAGTAGAACTCAAGCTTATGAACGTAACGATTTTGCATGGCTACAGTGCGTCCAACTCCGGTGACGGTCTGCTCGTCGATCTGGCCATTGCTCTGGTGCAGCGTAACTTCGGTGACGACACCGCGATCAGTGTCGTGGCGTCCGATCCCGAGTCATTCAACTACTTGCCGCACCCGCGTTTCGATGCGCCGGTAATGGCGGCCAAGGGTCTGGGGCGGGTCAAGCAAGCGGTGTTTCTCAATCAGTCCTACGCCGGGCTCGCCGATCTGCTGAAGAAGACCGATCTGATCGTCGGCGTTGGCGGCGGTTACATGCGTTCGAAAAGCGCCTTCGAGCACATCAAGCTTAAGCTCGGCCATGCCAAGCAACTGGAAACCGCGATTCTCAGCAAAGTGCCGTCGGTGTATCTGCCGCAGAGCATCGGCCCGTTCCACGGCGAGAGCAGCAAGATCGTCGAACACTACGCCAGCGCCGATGCGGTGTTCGTGCGTGACAACCGTTCCTCGGCGATTTTTGATGCATGCGAAAACGTCTACCGCGCGCCGGATCTGGCCGTGCAGTCGCTGGCGAGCAAGATTCTGCAGCAACCGAAATTCACCCGCTGCGCCGCCTCGCCGGCGACGGTGTGCGTGGTGCTGCGCAAGCCGCCGGAGTGGAGCAAAGAGAAGAAGGTCGCCTACGTGGCCAATCTGAAACTGCTGCTGCAGCGTCTGAAGAACAAAAGCAAAGTGGTCTGCGCCGTGCAAAGCGCCGTACGTGGCAATGATGACGGCGCGTTCTACCGCGAGCTGGGCATCAACGAAGATCTGCTGTCGCTGAAGGCAACCATCGCCAAGTACCAACCGGACCTGGTGATCTCGGTGCGTTTGCATGGCGCCATCGAATCGCTGCTCTCCGGCGTGCCGGCGTATCACATCAGCTACGAGCGCAAAGGCTTTGGCGCCTATCAGGACATGGGCGTCGAGGACTGGGTGATCAACGGCGGCGATATCGACGTCGACACCATCATCAACACCGTTTACGCGCCCAATGCCTTGGCGGATTTCGGCAAGCGCCTGACCGACACCTGCCGCGAGATCGAAGCGAAAACCGTGGCCATGGACGAAATCATCAAGGGTGTCGTTCGATGATATTTCGGCTGTTGCTTCGCGGCGGAGCCTTGGGCGCGAAGTTCTTGCTGGTGTTGGCCATCACCCATTACCTCGGTTACGAGGCGCTGGGCTTTTACGGTGTGGTGGTCGCGGCGTCGTTGATCGCTTCGAAGTTCTACAGCGTCGGCTTCAGTTCCGAGATCAACCGGCTGATCAGCGTCGGCGGCAGTTCGCGGCGGGTGGTCGACAAAGTCCTGCTGCTGTATCTGGCGGTGGGGCTGTTGCTGTCGGTGCTGACCGTGCTGATCTATTCGCTGTTCCAGTCGGTGGAAGCGACCGCCACGTTGATCCTGTGCGTGACGCTGGTGCTGCTCACCGAGCACCTGTCGTTCGAAATCAATTCCTTCGTGTTTTCCGCCCAGAGAGCCACCGCCGGAGCTCTGCTGTTCTTCATCAAGACTGGCCTGTGGGCGGTGTTGGCGGTGGGCGGCATGGTGCTCGGCTGGGTCGCGGGCATCGCCAGTGTGTTGTGGCTGTGGGTCGCCGCCAACGTGCTGGTGATCGTCGCCGGTTATTTGATCGTGGTGAATGTGCACAAGGGCCGCGAAGCCGCGCCGCTGGACACCGCGACGGTGTGGAAGGCCGGGTTGCCGTTCTATCTCGGCACCGGTCTGATCGCCCTGAGTCAGTACGCCGAGCGCTTTCTGATCATCGACCTGGAGCCCTACGCCAGCCTCGGTAAATATGTGTACGCGTGGTCGGCGGCCAACACTTTGCAGGCGTTGTCGTATGCGGTGGTGGCGGTGGTCGGCATTCCGGTGCTGGCCAAGCGTTTCCAGGCCGATCAGCAGGCATTCACGGTCAAGCAACTGTTCGTCAACAAATGGGTGATGCGCTCGCTGGTGGTCTCCGCCGTTGTGGCCGTGGCGATCTATGTGTTTTTCAATGTGCTGCTCGATTACGTCGCCAGCAGCGTCCCGCGTCCGGATAACGCGCTACTCGCGGTGCTGATTTTTTCCTTCGCCTTGCGGGCGATTGGCGACATCGTCTGGGGCGGTTTGATTGCTTCGAAAAACAGCCGGGTGTCGCTGGCCAGCGCGGCGCTCTGCCTGCTGATTTCAGTGCCGGTCAGCTATGTGCTGATCAAGCATTACTCGATCTACGGCGCGGCGTGGGGCAACGTTTTCGCCATCGTCGTGCAGCTCAGTGTGATTGCCGTGTTGACCCGTGTGACCGGCGCAAAGAAGGCTGCGCTGTCATGGGCCTGAAACTGCCGCGCATCGAATTTCGCGGGCGCACATTCGATTCGTCGATTTCCTTTCTGATCCTGTTCACCGGGCTGTTTCTGTCAGTGGCGATGCCGTTGCTGGTGCCGCGTGATCCGGGGCCGGATGCGATGACCTTGTGGTCGTCGTATGCGCGTGCCGACAACTGCAATTTCTGGAATCCGTTCTCGCCGGATCGCTCGTCCTACGAGTGTTCGGCGTTCCTGCTGCGACCCACCGGGATCAACCTGACCAACGCCTGGGCCTACGGCATGTTCTGCAATTTCTTCCTCACTGCGATTCCGGTGGTGGTGTTTCGGCGCATGCCGCTGACCATTTTCGGCACCCTGTGCCTGTGGGGCATCGTGCGTTCGTTTTTCCTCGAGAACCTGACCAAGGAAATTATCGTGTCGGTGGCGGTGTTGAGCATTCTGCTCAGCGCATTGACGCGCAAATATCGCGGCGGTTTTTTTCTTTCGGCGGTGATTTACGGTGTGCTGATCCGGCCCTACTGGATCCTGTTTTCGCTGTCGTGGGTCGGCGTCTGCGTGATGAAAAAGTACGTCTCGCGCTTCACCTTCTTTCTGATGCTGTTCCTGTTCTATCTGGCGGTGGCCATGGCCATTCAGCTGGCGTTGGGCTTTCCGGTGTCATCGATCCGGGCGAGCAACAACGAGCTGCGCACGGCGGGCGAGGAGGGCTCGAAGTCGCTCATCGTCTCGTGGCTTAGCGGCAGTGACTTCGTCTCCCAGGCACTGGACTCGATGATCATTTTCTTCCGCCTGTCGTTTCCGGTTGAGCTGATTCTGCTGTCCGGGCCGGGGCAGGTGATCTTTGTTGCGCTGATGATCATGACCGCGCTGCTGCTGTTCAAGGTCATCACTTCGACCGACTACAAGGGCGCGCCGATCCAGACCAAACCCAAGGAACTGATCGCGATTCCGCTGGCGTTTCTGTTGGTGCAAGGCTTGTTCGAGCCGGACTTCGGCTCCTTCGCCCGCCACTTCTCGATGGTCGTGCCGGTGTTGTTCGTCGGCCTGGGCTTGATGCTGCGCGCGAACAAACCGGTGCAGGTCGAATCAAGAATTCTCACTTAAGGCAGGTGCTCTATGTCGAGCAAGAAAAAATCCCTGGAGATCGAAACCCTGCGCGGCCTGGCGTGCCTGCTGCTGGTGCTCTATCACGTCATCGGCCCGCTGGGCGGCGGCTTGAAGATCGACATCGGTTCGCCGTTCCGGGTCATCGCCGACTCGATGGTGTACGTGCGCATGCCGCTGTTCACGTTCATCTCCGGCTACATCTATTCGATCTACAAGATTCGCGGCAATGAGTTTTCCGCCTTCTTCGCCGGCAAGGTGCGGCGGCTGATCGTGCCGCTGTTCTGCGTCGGCGTGCCGTTCTCGGTGCTGCAAGCGGTGGGGCCGGGGGTGAACAAGGACGTCGGCGTGATCGATGCGTTGTTGTCGTTCTGGGTGCCGATCAACCACTTCTGGTTCCTGCAGGCGGTGTTCAGCATTTTCATCTTCGTCGGCTTGCTGGAATGGCGCGGCCTGCTGCGTTCAGCAACGCGGCTGTATGGCTTGTTTGCGTTTGCGGCAGTGTTGTTCCTGCTGCCGCCGTTGCCGCTGGATGCGTTCGGTATCAACGGTGCGATTTACCTGCTGCCGTTTTTTGTTGCAGGGATGATCGGTCAGGAAAATGTCGATGTTTTGAAGCAGCGTTTCAAAGTGATCGGGCCGCTGTTGTTTATGCTGATTTCGCTGACGTTGCTGTACGTCGCGGCGATTGATCGAGAGCTGATTGTCGATCGCCGCAGCGTGATTGGTTTGACGGTGGGTTGCGTGTCTTGCATTGCTTTGCTGTCGAGTGACATGCGCTCGAAAGCGCTGACCTGGCTCGGTGGATATTCCTATGCGATTTTCCTTTTTCATGTTTTGTTCGCGGCGACCTCGCGGTTTGTCCTCGGGCGCCTCGGCGTGAAGGATGAGAGCTTGCTGGTGCTCGGTGGTCTGAGTTGTGGATTGCTCGGGCCGGTGCTGTTGGCGATGGTGTTCAGCCGGTTCAATTTCACTTCGGTGCTGTTCCTTGGCGAGCGGGCGGCGAAGAAGAAAGCGCCGGTGATTGTCGCTCCGGTGGTGCAGACGCAGAACAGCTGAAAGCTTCGCGAGCAGGCTCGCTCCCACAGAGGTTGTGTGAATTGCACATGGTCTTTTGTGGGAGCGAGCCTGCTCGCGAAGGGGCCATCCCGGACAAAGGAAATATTCAATGATGCCAGTAGACGCCCCTCAACCCGTCGCCACCTCGGCCATCACGATAGACGATGCCCGCCAGCGCTTTGCGCAGTGGCGCGAGGGCAAGGCCGGCAAGGTGCTGGCGGTTTCGGTGATCGGCGACAGCTACACCGCCGGGCAGGATTTCTATCTGAACAAACTGGTGCAGCGAGTGGCCGCCGAGGTGGGTTTCGCCGGCCCCGGTTACGTCGGTTTCAACCACGGCGCGGCGCTGGGCGGCACGCATTTCAAATACACCCGCAGCAGCGACAAATACTTTGGCGGCGGCTGGAAGGTTTCCGAGCTGGGCCAGGCCAGTCCGGACAGTCGCACGATCAGCGGCAAGCCGGGCGCCTGGTTGCAAGTCGATGCCAGCCCTTCGCCGCGAATCGATACCACGGTCACTCAGGCGAAACTGTTGTATCTGGGCAGCGGCGAATCCGACGAGCTGCGCTATCGCTGGTCGCCCGCGCAAGACTGGCAACCGTTGAAACTCGCAGGCTCAGGCGTTCAGGAAGTCGCGCTAGCGGGCGTTCCATCAGCCGCAGACTGGTCATTCAGACTGGAAGTGGTGAAGGGCGCGCCCACGTTGTTCGGCCTTCGGATGACGAATGATGAGAAGGGCATTCGGGTGTCGAAACTGGCGGCCTCCGGCGCGGCATCGGCGGATTTCTTTCACGCCGATCGACAGTGGCAGACGCAATGGAAAGCCGTGGTGTCGAAGATCCCGGCCGACGTTTACCTGATCATGCTCGGCGGCAACGATCAGGGCTTCGGCGTCAAACCTGCGCAGTACCTGCAAAACGTTCAGGGCCTGGTGAGCATGCTGCGCGAGATTCAGCCGGCGGCGAGCATCAACCTGATCATGCGTCAGGACACCACGCGCTCCAGCGCTTATCCGATGTCGGCCTATGCGCAGGTGCTCGAACCGTGGGCGCGGGAGCAGCAGCTCGGTTTTGCCAACCTGCAATGCGCGTTCGGCCCCGACGTCAAACGCTACGCCAGCGCGATGATCGGCCCGGACAAGATTCATCCGTTGCCGGCCACGGGCGGGAAGGTGATTGCCGATTATTTTTATCGCTGGATAACGGGTACGAGTACCGGTTGCGACGACTCGCCACCATGATCGTTCCCACGCTCCGCGTGGGAATGCCGCCCCGGACGCTCCGCGTCCCTCCGCAGCGTGACGCAGAGCGTCACCGGATGCATTCCCACGCGGAGCGTGGGAACGATCAATGCTGACTGTGCCGCCGCTTTCGCGAGCAGGCTCGCTCCCACATTGGATTGGCGTGAAGCCCGGGTGATCAGGCGTCGTGCTTGAAGGCGTCGATGAGCCCCAACAGTTCGTCAAGCTTGCGCGGCATCAACCGCGCATCACAGCGCGTCTCGACGTTAATGATGATCGCCGGATCGTTGCAGCAGATGCGCACGCGAAAACGCCAGTCGCTGAAGATCACTTTCAGGCCATCGCGGTCATCCATTTCCAGCGCCTGTTCGCCATACAACGCCTTCAGGTGCGCGAGCAGCGGATAGGGATCGCGCATCGGCCGGCGAATATCGCCGGACGCAGGAAACACACCGATCCGCTCCACCAGCAGAATCGTGCCCAGCCAGGTTTCGTTGGCGCTGGGCAGCGGTTGATGGCGCGACAACCAGCTCATCATCCCGAGGTTGCCCACCTCACGTTCAATCTCTGTCGAATGTTGTGCAATGTTCATGGTTGCCTGCCTCTGGTGATGGGGGGCCGTCTCAGCGGCCCTTGAGGTACACGTTGTCGTAGCAGAAGTTGGTCGCCTGCAAGTAGCCCTCGGCATCGCCGCAATCAAAGCGCAGGCCTTTGAATTTGTAGGCCAGCACGCAGCCGTTCTGCGCCTGTTTCATCAGTGCGTCGGTGATCTGGATTTCGCCGCCCTTGCCCGGTTCAGTGTCGGCAATCAGGTCGAAGATGTCCGGGGTGAGGATGTAGCGCCCGATGATCGCCAGATTCGACGGCGCGTCCTGCGGCGCCGGTTTTTCCACCATGTTGTTGACCCGGTAGATGCCCTCGGAAATCAGCTCACCGGCAATCACGCCGTACTTGTGAGTCTGGTCGGCCGGGACTTCCTGGATGGCGACGATCGAGCAGCGAAACTTCTTGTACAGCTGGATCATCTGCGACAGCACACCGTCGCCTTCGAGGTTCAGGCACAGGTCGTCGGCCAGCACCACGGCAAACGGCTCGTCGCCGATCAATGGGCGACCGCTGAGAATGGCATGGCCCAGGCCTTTCATTTCCACCTGACGGGTGTAGGAGAAGGTGCAGGTGTCGATCAGCTCGCGGGTGCCGGCGAGGAATTTCTCTTTCTCGGTGCCACGGATCTGGTGCTCGAGTTCGTAGCTGATGTCGAAGTGGTCTTCCAGCGCGCGCTTGCCCCGGCCGGTGACGATGGCCATGTGTTGCAGGCCGGCGTCCCGCGCTTCTTCAACGGCGTATTCGATCAACGGCTTGTTGACGATCGGCAGCATCTCTTTCGGCATGGCTTTGGTCGCCGGCAAGAAACGCGTGCCGTAGCCGGCAGCGGGGAACAAACATTTACGAATCATAAAAGTATCCTGGACAGTCA
>NZ_RCOA01000138.1:0-5157 GCF_004307585.1 Pseudomonas sp. Sample_20
CGGCCCGACGGTGGCAAGTCTTGCCCCGACGTACGGCCGTGGTGCCATGACCAACACCTGGACCGATATCGCCAACGCGAATCTGATCCTGGTAATGGGTGGCAACGCAGCAGAAGCGCATCCGTGCGGCTTCAAATGGGTGACCGAGGCCAAGGCGCATAACGCTGCGCGGCTGATCGTGGTCGATCCGCGTTTTACCCGGACCGCTTCGGTGGCTGACTATTACGCGCCGATCCGCACCGGCACCGACATCGCCTTCATGGGCGGGTTGATCAATTACCTGCTGACCGAGGACAAGATCCAGCACGAGTACGTGCGCAATTACACCGACGTGTCGTTCATCGTCAAAGCCGGTTATGGCTTCGAAGACGGCCTGTTCAGCGGCTATGACGCGGAAAAACGCAGCTACACCGACAAGTCCGGCTGGGGTTACGAATTCGCCGAGGACGGTTTCGTCCGCGTCGACCCGACCCTGCAAGACCCGCGCTGCGTCTATCAACTGATGAAGCAGCATTACAGCCGCTACAACATCCAACTGGCCAGCCAGATCTGCGGCATGCCGGTCGACGCGATGCAGAAAATCTGGGAAGAAATTGCCACCTGCTCGACGCCGGGCAAGACCATGACGATTCTTTATGCGCTCGGCTGGACGCAGCACTCGATCGGCGCGCAGATCATCCGCAGCGCGGCGATGGTGCAATTGCTGTTGGGCAATGTCGGCATGCCTGGCGGTGGCGTCAATGCGCTGCGCGGGCACTCGAACATTCAGGGCCTGACCGACCTCGGCCTGCTGTCCAACGCCTTGCCCGGCTACCTCACGCTGCCCAGCGACAGCGAGCAGGATTACGGTCAGTTCATCTTCAAACGCACGCAGGTGCCGCTCAGACCGGGGCAGCTTTCGTACTGGCAGAACTACAGCAAATTCCACGTCAGCCTGATGAAATCCTGGTACGGCGCCAATGCCACCGCCGAGAACAACTGGCTGTTCGACCATTTGCCCAAGCTCGACATCCCCAACTACGACGTGCTGAAGATGTTCGACCTGATGAGCCAGGGCAAGGTCAACGGCTACTTCTGCCAAGGCTTCAATCCGATCGCTGCGTTGCCGGACAAGAACCGCGTGATGGGCGCCTTGGCCAAGCTCAAGTGGCTGGTGGTGATGGACCCGCTCGCCACGGAAACCTCGCAGTTCTGGCAGAACGTCGGGCCTTACAACGATGTGAAAACCGCTGAAATCCAGACCGAAGTCATTCGCTTGCCGACCACCTGTTTTGCCGAGGAAGACGGCTCGCTGGTCAACAGCAGCCGCTGGCTGCAATGGCACTGGAAGGGCGCCGATGGCCCGGGCGAAGCGCAGACCGACATCCGCATCATGAGCGAACTGTTCCTGCGCCTGCGCCAGCGTTATCAGAGCGAGGGCGGCAAGTTTCCTGATCCGCTGCTGAAACTGTCGTGGCCGTACAAGATCCCCGACGAGCCTTCACCGGAAGAACTGGCGCGGGAGATCAACGGCACCGCCGTCAGCGATTTCACCGATGCCAGCGGCGTCACGGTCAAGGCCGGTACGCAACTGGCCGGCTTCGGTTTACTCAAGGATGACGGCAGCACCGCGTCCGGTTGCTGGATTTTCGCCGGCAGCTGGACCGAGGCCGGCAACCAGATGGCCCGTCGCGACAACGCCGATCCATTCGGCATGCACCAGCATCAGGGCTGGGCCTGGGCCTGGCCGGCGAATCGGCGGATTCTCTACAACCGCGCCTCGGCGGACCCGGCGGGCAAACCGTGGGACCCGAAAAAGCGGCTGGTGTGGTGGAACGGCAAGACCTGGACCGGCACCGATGTGCCGGACTACAAGGCCGACGTGCCGCCGGAAGCCGGGATGAATCCGTTCATCATGAACCCCGAGGGCGTTGCGCGGTTCTTCGCCGTCGACAAGATGAACGAAGGGCCATTCCCTGAGCACTACGAGCCGTTCGAAACGCCGATCGGCATCAACCCGCTGCACCCGCAGAACAAGAAGGCCACCAGCAACCCGGCGGCGCGGATCTTCGATTCGGTCTGGGAAACCCTCGGCGAGGCCAAGGACTTCCCGTACGCCGGCACCAGTTACCGGCTCACCGAGCATTTCCACTTCTGGAGCAAGCACTGCAAGTTGAACGCGATCGCCCAGCCCGAGCAGTTCGTCGAAATCGGCGAGGTGCTGGCGAACGAGAAGGGCATCGCTGCCGGTGATCGCGTGCGCGTCAGCTGCAAGCGCGGGTTTATCGAGGCGGTGGCGGTAGTGACGAAAAGGATCCGGCCGCTGCAGGTCAACGGCCAGGTCGTGCATCAGATCGGCATCCCGCTGCACTGGGGTTTTACCGGCCTGACGCGTCACGGTTACCTGACCAACACCCTGGTGCCGTTCCTCGGCGATGGCAACACTCAGACCCCGGAATCCAAGTCATTCCTGGTCAACGTGGAGAAACTGTAAATGGCCAGCCAAGACATCATTGCCCGCTCGGCCACCACCACCGTGCCGCCGTCGGTGAGGACTCAGCAAGGCGTCGCCAAGCTGATCGACACCACCAAATGCATCGGTTGCAAGGCCTGCCAGGTCGCCTGCTCGGAATGGAACGAGCTGCGCGACGAGGTCGGTCACAACCACGGCACCTACGACAATCCGCAGGATCTGACGGCGGATTCGTGGACGCTGATGCGCTTCACCGAGCACGAAACCGACGCCGGCAACCTTGAGTGGCTGATCCGCAAGGACGGCTGCATGCACTGCGCCGAACCTGGTTGCCTGGCCGCGTGCCCGAGCCCCGGGGCGATCATTCAGCACGCCAACGGCATCGTCGATTTCGATCAGGACCACTGCATCGGTTGTGGCTATTGCATCACCGGTTGCCCGTTCAACATTCCGCGCATTTCGCAGAAAGACCACAAGGCCTACAAATGCACGCTGTGTTCCGATCGGGTTGCGGTAGGGCTGGAGCCGGCCTGCGTGAAAACCTGCCCGACCGGCGCGATCGTCTTCGGCACCAAGGAAGACATGAAGGAACACGCCGCTGAACGCGTCGTCGACCTGAAAAGCCGTGGCTTTGAAAATGCCGGTCTGTACGACCCGGCAGGCGTTGGTGGCACCCACGTGATGTACGTGCTGCATCACGCCGATACGCCGAAAATCTATGCAGGTTTGCCGGACCATCCGGCGATCAGTCCGCTGGTGGGTTTGTGGAAAGGCATCAGCAAACCCCTCGGCCTGCTGGCGATGGGCGCGGCGGTGCTGGCCGGGTTCTTCCACTACGTGCGCATCGGCCCGAATCGCGTCGAGGAGGACGAGCATCCGACGCCACCCGACACCTCAGTGCACGTGGTCGACCCGGCGGTGCATACCTTCGATCCACGCGGGGAGGAGCGGCCATGAGCAACAAGACGATCCTGCGTTACAGCGCCAACCAGCGCACCAATCACTGGCTGGTGGCGATTCTGTTTTTCATGGCCGGGTTGTCCGGGCTGGCGTTGTTTCATCCGTCGCTGTTCTGGCTCAGTAACCTGTTCGGCGGCGGCACCTGGACGCGGATCCTGCACCCGTACATGGGCATCGCCATGTTCGTGCTGTTCCTCGGTCTGGTGTTCAGCTTCTGGCGCACCAACTTCTTCATCGCCAATGACCGCCAGTGGCTGCGGCGGATCAACCGGGTGATGGTCAACGACGAAGAAAGCGTGCCTCCGGTGGGCAAATACAACGCCGGGCAGAAGTTGCTGTTCTGGACTTTACTGCTGTGCATGCTCGCGTTGCTGTTCACCGGGCTGGTGATCTGGCGCGCGTGGTTCAGCGCGTATTTCGGCATTAGCGTGATCCGCTGGGCCATGCTGTTGCATGCGCTGGCCGGGTTCGTGCTGGTGCTGAGCATCATCGTGCACATCTACGCCGGTTTGTGGATCAAGGGTTCGGTCGACGCCATGCTGCATGGCTGGGTCAGCCGGCCGTGGGCGAAGAAACACCATGAACTGTGGTACCGCGAGGTGACCCGCGACGAACAGCCTCGGGACGTGCCCGAGCGACCGCTGACGAAAAAGGGCTGACTTTTGCCAAGCATTCTTGAACCTGGGGAAATCGAGGCGGCGGCCAGTTCGCCGCCGTTTCTGTATCTGCCGCCGCGTGACCTGTTTGCCCTGCGTGCAGAGCGGCTTGAGCGTCTGGCCGAGGGCAATGGGTTGGCGGATTATCTGCGGCTGATGGCCGGGTTGTGCCGGGCGCAGCAGCAGGTCTTCGACGATCCGCCGCTGACCGCGCCGTTTGATGCGCAGCGTTTCGAAGCCTGTCAGCAGCACGGTCTGCCGCCGTTCGCCGCAGACACTTTGGTGCGCGAGGATGCCTGGCAGCCGTGGCTGGATGCTTTGCTGCAGCGCTATGTGCCAGCGGATCAGCCTGCGGTGATCGACGCGCTGGACACGCTGCGCGCCGCCAGTCCCGGCCAGTTGCGCGCGTGGGCGGTGGCGCTGGTCAGTGGGCAATACTCGCTAGTCCCAGCGGCGCTGGTGCCGTTTCTCGGCGCGGCGCTGCAAACCGCCTGGAGCCACTGGCTGCTGAGTGTGCCGCAGCTGCAACTCAAACCCGGTGACAGCCTCAGCCAATGCCCGGCCTGTGGTTCACCGGCCATGGCCGGGGTGATTCGCCATCGCGGCAAGCACAACGGTTTGCGTTATCTGGTGTGTTCGCTGTGTGCCTGCGAATGGCACGTGGTGCGGGTCAAGTGCGTGTATTGCGAGCAGAGCAAGGGCCTTGAATATCTCAGCGAGGAAGACGACCGCCACAGCGCCGAACAGGCCCCGCTGCGCGCCGAAGTCTGCCCGAGCTGCAACAGCTACCTGAAATTGCTCTATCTGGAAAACGATGCCGAAGCCGAGGCGTTGTCGGCGGATCTCGGCAGCTTGCTGCTGGACATGCGCCTGGCCCAGGACGGCTATCAGCGTCTGGCCCCCAATCTGCTGCTGGCGCCGGGAGACGACTGACCAGAGCAAAATTGTGGGAGGGGGTGTGCTCCCACAGGTCTATGTGCCGAATCACAAAGCCCGGTCAGCCCCGGATTTCCCTGTGGGAGCGAGCTTGCTCGCGAAGGCGTCAGGTCAGCCACCTCCACATTGACTGACACACCGCATTCGCGAGCA
>NZ_RCOA01000138.1:5257-14962 GCF_004307585.1 Pseudomonas sp. Sample_20
CGAAGGCGTCAGGTCAGCCACCTCCACATTGACTGACACACCGCATTCGCGAGCAAGCTCGCTCCCACAGGTTTTGTGGTGACCAACAATGTTCATTCCACCCCGAATCCCTGTGGGAGCTGGCTTGCCAGCGATTCGGTCGGCACATTCACCGCCTTCTTTGACTGACCCACCGCAATCGCTGGCAAGCCAGCCACAGATTTGTGTGCCGAATCACAAAGCCCGGTCCGCCCCGGATTTCTCTGTGGGAGCGAGCTTGCTCGCGAAGGCGTCAGGTCAGCCACATCCACATTGACTGACACACCGCATTCGCGAGCAGGCTAGCTCCGGCAGTGCGTCTACACTTCTGAAACCCTTTTAGGGAGCAAGCTTGCTCCCAAAAGGGATTGTTTCAGTGAAATCAGGAGTGGCTGATGTCTTCCAGCGTTGCCCTGCGGTTGCCGTCCATTGATGGGTTGTTGCGTCATCCGGCGTGCGCGCCGTTGGCCGAGCGTTACGGCCGGGATTCGTTGCTGACGGGCCTGCGTCAGTTGCTCGATGAGCTAAGGCCCGGCGTGTTGAGCGGCCAATTGGCAGCTGTGGAGATCGGCCCCGAAGTGCTCGCCGGCCGCGTCGGCGAACGCTTGGCGCAACAACAACGCAGCCAGGTGCGCCGGGTATTCAACCTGACCGGCACGGTGCTGCACACCAATCTCGGTCGCGCCTTGCTGCCCGAGGAAGCCATCGAAGCGGTGCAAATGGCCGCACGCTATCCGCTCAATCTCGAATTCGATCTGGGCAGCGGAAAGCGCGGTGATCGTGACGACCTGATCGAAGGCCTGATCCGCGAACTGACCGGCGCCGAAGCCGTCACCGTGGTCAACAACAATGCCGCTGCCGTGCTGCTGACCCTCAACAGCCTCGGCGCGCGCAAGGAAGGCATCATCTCGCGCGGTGAGCTGATCGAAATCGGCGGTGCCTTCCGCATCCCCGACATCATGGCCCGGGCCGGCGTGCGCCTGCACGAAGTCGGCACCACCAACCGCACCCATGCCAGGGATTACCAAGCAGCAATCGGCCCGCGCAGCGGTTTGATCATGCGCGTGCATGCCAGCAACTACAGCATCGAAGGCTTCACCGCGCGGGTGCCGACTGCGGAACTGGCCGAGTTGGCACACGCTCATGGCTTGCCGTTGCTGGAGGACCTGGGCAGCGGCAGTCTGCTCGACCTGACGCGCTGGGGGCTGCCGGCGGAACCGACCGTGCGGCAGGCGCTGCTCGATGGCGCTGACATCGTCACCTTCAGCGGCGACAAATTGCTCGGCGGGCCGCAGGCCGGATTGATTGTCGGGCGCAGAGAACTGATCGCGAAGATCAAGAAGAACCCATTGAAGCGTGCGCTGCGGGTCGACAAGTTGACCCTGGCCGCGCTGGAGGCGGTGCTCGGTTTGTACCGCGACCCTGATCGCCTCGTCGAGCGCCTGCCGAGCCTGCGCCTGCTGACCCGGCCGCAAGCGGAGATTCATGCTCAGGCTGTGCGTTTGCAACCGTTGCTCGCCGATGTGTTGGGCGAGGTCTGGCAGGTCAGTGCAATCGAGGCGTTGGGCATGATCGGCAGCGGCAGCCAACCGGTGGCGCGTCTGCCGAGTGCAGCGCTGTGTTGTCGCCCGCAGGTGTCCAAGCGCTGGCGCGGGCGGTATCTGCTCAATCTCGAAGCAGCGTTGCGCGGTTTGCCGATCCCGGTACTCGGGCGAATCGGCGACGATGCGCTGTGGCTCGATCTGCGTCAGCTCGACGATGAGCCAGCGTGGCTGGCGCAGTTGCCGCAATTGCAGGTCGACCGGTGATCGTCGGCACGGCGGGGCACATCGACCACGGCAAGACTTCGCTGTTGCAAGCGCTGACCGGGCAAACCGGCGACCGCCGCCCGCAGGAGCGCGAACGCGGCATGACCATCGACCTCGGTTATCTCTACGCCGAACTCGCAGCGGGCGCCGGGCTGACCGGCTTCATCGACGTACCCGGCCACGACAAATTCACCCACAACATGCTCGCTGGTGCGCAGGGCATCGATCTGGTGCTGCTGGTGGTCGCGGCCGACGACGGCGTGATGCCGCAGACCCGCGAGCATCTGGCGATCGTCGAACTGCTCGGCATTCCCCGCGCGCTGGTGGCGATCACTAAATGCGACCGGGCGGGAGCGGGCAGGGTGGAAGAGGTGCAGCGTCAGGTGCTCGACCTGCTCGCGCCCGGACCATTTGCTGATGCGCCGATTTTTACCGTGTCGAGCTTGAACGGGCAGGGCGTCGATGAGTTGCGCGCGGCATTATTGCAGGCGCACAACGAGGTGCAGGCGCGCGGTTGTGAGGGCGGCTTTCGTCTGGCGATCGATCGGGCGTTCAGCGTCGCGGGTGCTGGGATTGTGGTCACGGGCACGGCGTTGTCGGGCACGGTTGCGGTGGGCGACAAGCTTGTCTTGGGGCTTGCGGGCAAATCGGTGCGTATCCGTGGCCTGCACGCGCAAAACCAGGCCGCCGAACAGGCGTTCGCTGGCCAACGCGTGGCATTGAATCTCAGCGGCGATCGTCTGGAACTGGCGCAGATCCACCGAGGCCAATGGCTGCTGGCGGATTGGCTGCACGCCCCGACCCAGCGCATCGACATCGACTTTCAGCTGTTGCCCGGCGAGCGCACCTTTGAACACTTTCACCCGGTGCATCTGCACCTTGGCACGCAAGATGTCATCGCCCGCGTCGCCTTGCTGCAAGGCCCGCGCCTGAGTCCCGGCGAGCGCATGTTCGCGCAATTGCTGATCAACGCGCCGGTGCACGCGGTGAAAGGCGATCGATTGATCCTGCGCGACTCCAGCGCCCAGCGCACCCTCGGCGGCGGCACGGTCCTCGACCCGTTCGCCCCGGCGCGCCAACGCCGCAGCCCGGAACGCCTCGCGCAACTGCAAACCCTCGCGCTCAGCGTCAGCCTCGAACAGGCCCTGCCGGCACTGCTCAACCACAGCCCCGGCGGCCTCGACCCGCAACGCCTCGAACGCCAGTTCAACCGCCCGCGCCCGCAGTGGTCGCTGGCAGAAAACATCCGCCTGATCGATACCCGCCAAGGTCCACTGCTGTTCAACGTGCAGCGCTGGGGTCAGTTGAAATTCACCTTGCTCGAACAACTGGCGCGATTCCACGAACAAGAACCCGACCAGATGGGCCCGGACCGCGATCGTCTGCGCCGCTTCAGCGCGCTGGCGCTGGAACGCTCGACCTTCATCAGCCTGCTCGACGAACTGCTCAACGCCGGCTCCATCCTCGCCAGCGGCCCCTGGCTGCACCTGCCCGATCATCAGGTGCGCCTGAATGCCGACGACGAAATCCTCTGGCAGCAATTACAGCCGTTGTTCGAACAGGCCGGTTTCGACCCGCCCTGGGTGCGCGACGCGGCGAAAATGCTCGGCGAAGACGACGCCAACGTTCGCCTGCTGCTGCGCAAACTCGCCCGGCTGGGCCTGATGCACCAGGTGGTGCGCGACCTGTTTATCAGCGACATCGTCCTGCGGCAAATGGCGGCGCTGCTGCTGAAACTCGCCGAAGAAAATCCGTCGATTCAAGTGACAACCTTCCGTGATGCGCTAGGCTTGGGACGCAAACGCTGTATTCAGTATCTGGAGTATTTCGACCGACTCGGCCTGACCCGCCGCCTCGGCGAATCCCGCCAGATCCGCCCCGACAACGCGCTGGCCAACGCCTGCGCACCCTGAGTTCAGGAAGACAATCGCGCCCGGTGGCGCGGCCGGGCTTCAAACCCGGTTGGGGACGGCATCCGTTCCCGGGCAGGTTCGACTCCGGCTGTCTTCCGCCAGATTTCACTCACTATCCCTAGACAGCGTTAACCAAACCAAGATTGTGCATGAGTTTGGGGTGTTTTTATTTGTCGCATTATATCGGTGGGGTGATTTTCCTGACGCGAATGTTGTCGCATTCAACGATGACATACGAACTAGTGACAATTCGTAAGTTGGAAAATGTGTCTGGCTGGGGTGTGCCTAGGTAAAAGTTGACTGTTATGGTTCGCCAAGTAGCGCTGGCCGGCAAAATTTGTAAAGGTAGTAATATGTATTCTATCTGAGCGTGGTCTAGCATCAAGATAGAGATGTTAAGGGGGTTGGAGCATCGATAGTCTAAGCTTAGGGTGCAAGGAGTACCGGTTCTAATGTGATCGTAAGATTTGGTTAGGTTTAATCTATATAGTTCTTGATTTAAAGTACCTCTGGCGAAATATTCATCTCCGCTTTTTATTACAGAGCCATGATGCTCGTATGTGAATCGCCATCCATTCATTTCATTATTTGTGAAAGTAGTCAGATCATCAAACCCCTTCTCAATCGTATAAACTTTCTTTGGCAACGATCTGTACCCAGTTTCAGTTTTATCAA
Source organism: Pseudomonas sp. Sample_20 (assembly GCF_004307585.1). NCBI lineage: Bacteria > Pseudomonadati > Pseudomonadota > Gammaproteobacteria > Pseudomonadales > Pseudomonadaceae > Pseudomonas > Pseudomonas sp. Sample_20. The sequence goes on from NZ_RCOA01000138.1 coordinate 9,672, forward strand.
ACGAAACTTTTGCCTCAATCTCAAGTGTCGAGTCTTCTTCCAGCACTAGCAACTTGTCCAGTGGCACTGGATGGCGTATCCCACCCAAATCCTCCGCCGTCACCTCTTTCCCTTTATAAGCCTCTTCAACAATTCCCGTACTTCCATCACGCTTTATTTCCCTATACGTCAGCCATATCTTTTGCCCCAAGGCAATCAGCGGCCAAGCGGTCGTCCGCGTATGATCCGTCGGCAACACATCCGCAGGGTCCAGCTCATCTCCCGTCACCCGGTCGATCGTCGGCGTGGGCAATCGGGGATCCGCGTCCGCAATGTCCTGCACGCTCAGTAACAGCGGCAGGGAATCGCGCGTAGCCGATCCGGTTGTCTTGCTGTAATCCACCGTCACATTGCCACCGAAACTGTACGCAAGCACTTTGTTGTCCAGCGCAATCTCCTGCGTGCCCAGCACTTTGACCACGTGAGGCGGCGAGGTGTAGGAGCCATCGGCAGGCGTGCCCTGGGCGGCGATCCAGCGCACTTGGATTACATCATCAAGCTGAATGGATGGATCAAAGACCAAAGCGGTCAGCGCATCTTTCGCCGCAAGCGGATCCAGGCTGTTGCCTGGTGCCTGTTTGATTATGGGCGCTACCAGATCCGGCGCCGCTTCGCCGATGACCTCGGCCTCGGCCGTTCTGGAGTGCCCAATGACGGTGCCTGCCGGCCGTTCCAGCTCATAACGCACCTGCAAGCGCGCGCCGGAAGTCAGTTGATCGTTGGGTAGCTCCAGAATGCACGGTAGCAGCGTCCCGAACTTGTCGGTGATCACGCCTGGTGCAGTAGGTTTCTCGGCCGAATCGTCCAACTTATAAAAGCCCCTCACCGTGTCGCCCTTTTGAAAATCGGGAGTAGTGGGAGCAACGACGATCAGTAGCGGCCGGCCCTCGAGTTTGTCGAGGTCCACAATCGCTGGATCGTCCATGTCATCGTCTGGATCCTCGCGCAGGATCGGCTGGGGCAGGAAGTTTCGCTCAAGGTCAATGTTGGCATGAATGTACTTCGACCAGCGGTTCCGGTGAGTGGTGTTGGCCAGTTGATCGACCACCGTGTAAGAGAACGGGCAGTTGTTCATGCTGCCAATTTTTTGAAAGGTGTCGGGACCGATCAGCACCGAGAATGCCTTGCCCGCCTGTTCCGGCGTTACCGTGTGTTTGAAGGTCTGGCGATTGATCTCGTATGTCACCTCATCGTAGGCGCGGCAATGAGGGTAATCGAACGTCAGGAGTACGCCTTTGGCGGCCTGATCCTTGTCGATCACCGCCGGGTTGCCGAGCCCTTCGGGCAGACTGATCAGCAGCCCCGGATGATCGCCGGTGCCAGGCACATCATTGCCGCCGGGCAACGTGTCGTTGTAGAGCGCCCACGCTTCGATGGATTTGCTGTCATTGCCGGCGACGTTTTTCAGAATGTATTGGATTGTGTTGATGACGCCGTCGTGAAGTGCCCTCTGGAACACGGTGAAGGTCATTCGCTCGTTGATGACTGGCTGTGGAACCCCGCTCTGCTCACCGTTGACGAAGAGTCTGATACTGCCATATTCACCAACGTCCGTAGGCGGATCGACCACCACCTGTACACCAGCGGCGTTGATTTCATCACGCGTGAGGTCCGTGAATACCTTTAACGGCAAGCCATAGGTGACTGTCGGTGGCTCTGCTGGCGGGTCAGTGATCACGTTCTCGGTGGCAACAGGGATTATCACCGGATACAGCGTCATGACCGTGTTGTCGGGTTGCGTCTTTTCCATGGCACACCTTCCTGATGAGACGGCCAGGGAGGGCCGGCCGGGATGGAGATATCAGATACCGGGCGGGAGAAATTGGCTACTGTCAGATCTGACAGTTGAAAGTGGGTTTGCGACGGACGGTAGGTCTGCACTCAGAGATGCGCAGGCCGATGCCGACGCACAATCAGCGGCGCGGCCGGGCTTGAAACCCGGTTGGGGACGGCATCCGTTCCCGGGCAGGTTCGACTCCGGCTGTCTTCCGCCAGTCTCCCAAAAGCAAAGATCGCAGCCTTCGGCAGCTCCATCGATTTGTAGGAGCTGCCGAAGGCTGCGATCTTTTGATTTTCGGTGATACGAGAAGGTTAGAGATTACGCTGCGCTTCCATCCGGTCATGCAAAATTCTGATTATCGCGATCCCATAGGCGGTGATTCGAAAATAAATCACGTGACTCTCCACGCTGCAGCGTCGGTAACCGGGGCGGATCGCGTCGCATGCGGGTGCTGTTTTGGGACGATCAGCCAACTGCTCGAAAGACGCAGTCAGGATGTCGATGTAGCGATTGGCCTGATCCAAACCCCATTGTTGAGCTGTATAGGTCCAGATAGCCTCAAGATCCGCTTCGGCGGCGGGGGTAAGTCGGTATTCAGCCATGCGCCCTCAACATTCTCTTTTTGAAAGCATCAGCATCGAATGGCCGGGGGGCACCACTGGATTCTCCTTCTCGAAGGGCTGCGCGGACGGTTTCCAGTTCAGCGTTTCGCTCTTGCTCTCGACGGATCAAATCGCGGATATATTCGCTGTCGTTGGTGTAATGTCCCGCTTCTATTTGAGCTTTGATCCAATGGTCTTGCTGGTCAGTCACGGTTATGGTTTTTCGTACGGTAGCCATGGTCGGGCCTTTTGCGGGTGGGGAACTTTGCGCAAATTATCATACTAATGGTGCGCTAGCGAGTATGAGCCTAGCCGTTACAAGAACGAATCACAGCCTTCGGCAACTCATGCGTATATCACTCGAGCTGCCGCAGGCTGCATTTTCAGAACCGCAACCGAATCTGCTGCCCGAACACATCCATCGGGTTAAATAAATCCGTCCCCTTTGTGATCGCGAGCAGGCTCGCTCCCACATTTGGAATGCGGTCAATCTGTGGGAGCGGGCCTGCTCGCGAAAGGGTCATTACGGCCGGCACAAAGACTCGACTCATCCACGCTGTTTAAATCAATGGTATGGCTATTCGTCAAGCAACAAGGGCAGCTTCCGCCGTCGACCTATGACAGGGTAACTACCGCTGATGGTAGTTAGGCCGATGGCCACCCCCATATGTCGATGATCTGCGGGGTCGGGAGGAACGGCTTTACCATTGGCAAACAGATAGGTGATTTGGGCTTGGTCGTTTATGGCAATGGTGCCATAAAAATTAGGAGATCTCTGACCTAGAAAACTTGATTGAAACTGAAAACAGATGGGGGGGTTGAAGGTTTGCGTGGTAGTCCTTGTAAACGGAATAGGCTCCAGGCCCTGATCTCGCAGGTAGGCGTGCGCCGCACCCCAAGTCAAAGCTCGGGAATCAGCGAATAATTCGTACACATTGGAAGATTTCACCGGGTATTGAGCAGTTCTCCCCGCTGCATCTCGTACTTCGATCACGGTCGACCCGTTTGAGACAGAGTAGACCTCACCCGTCGTGAAGTGGACGGTTGCGATGTGCACGTTGTGAGAGGTGAAGGTAAAAGGCGGGGTTCCATCAACTGGAAGCCGAGTTGCATGGGACTGTGGAGACTTATAGCTGGTTCGGGTCCAGTCTGGCTGATAAGTGGATTGCGGGGACATATAGTAGTTGAGGCCGTCGAGCAGCATTTCCGACGGATCTATCTTCAATGGCTTGGCCACACTCACCGTATAAGTACGCACCCGAAGCGACACCGCTTTTGTCTTGTCCTTAAGCCCATCAAGATTGACGGCACAAACCACTCTCAACGAGCTTCCATCTTTCAGGTTCTTCAACCACTCGACTTGCGCCAGGAACGAAATCCTGTCGGCCAGTTCACTAGGCCCGCCGGTCGAAACTTCCTTGGTTACCGGGTTTCCATCCGCGTCGACGCCTTCAAAATCAACCCAGACCGGGTGGGTCTGTTGCATCAGTGGAATTTTTTCCGAGAGCACCCGCGCATCATTCGGTAGTTCCGGAACGTTGAGCTGCTGCCCCATTTCTCCCGCAATATTCGGAGTCGGCAAGCGCGGGTCATCCACCGCGATTTTTTCGATGACCACCTCCAGAGGAGGGGATTCGCCGCTGGGCACGCCATCACGAATCAATACCCACGACACCTGGATTGTTTTGCCTTGATGAGCGAGGAGGAACGCCACGCTGAATGTGAAATTGGCGCGATGGTTGGTGTTGAATGCCACTTGCGGAAATGATGATCCCGGTACGCCATCGACAATCTTCAGCGTCGCCTTGTCGTTTGCCAAAGCGGCTTGGAACTCGGCCCGCACCTTCACTCCGCCTTCACTTGCCAGCACATCGATTGGGGAGACGGCGTTAACGAGTGTCGGCGGCTCTTGGGAGATCTTGTCCAGATCCACTTCCACGAACACGGCATCGGACCAGGTTGGAGGGCCGGACGGGTTGGTCAGGTAGTCGACAACGCGATATTTGATTTCGAAGGTTTTATCGTTGCCACCCTCGATCAGCTTGTCTTTCGGGATGTCGATCACCACACTTTGTGGCACGGGAGGCAGGGGCGACACACTGCTGGGTGTGAGCTGATATTGGTGATGCGCGCCATTGCAAGACACAAAAATCCGGTCATACCACTGCGGGTTGGCGTAGGTGACAGTCACCTTGAACTTGTCAGCTTCCGCCTGGTTGATGACCTTGTGGCTGACGGTGAGATTCAATACCGGTGGTAAATCACCGGGCGGAGAGGTTCGATGGTAGAGCACCAGCTCAGGTGTGAGTTCATCATTCCCGGACGTGCGCTCAATGTGAATTTTGATGCGGTTAAGGCCTTTTTGCAGTAAGCCCGCAGGCAGGCGCAAGGGCGTATCGTCGCTTTCCTTGCCCTCAGCGATGGTGGTGCTAGGCCCTTTGTTGTCGTTGACCAGCAGGACGAGCTTATCGTTCTTGGTCTGATTCAAGTAAGCCAGCATGAGGACCAACAAGCCCTCGGTTTCATTGGCTTTCACAATGGTGACGCCGCCATGGACGTCTGCCATTGCAGGTTCCAGCTCAACCATTTCGGGGGCGTACGGGCGGGTCAGTGCAAACGGTTCAACGAAGTTACGGATGCGACTCATCGCATTCTCCTTGGGTGACATAGGAACGCTCTTGCTGCATCTAATGCGAGATGGGCCACATCGTCACCTGTCAACTCTGACAGGTAGGAGGGGGTTTGCGATGAACGGTCATGAAGAGTGTTCCCATGCGCAAAGGCATGCAGCCGGGACGCTCCGGGTCCCATCGGGAGCCGAACGCGGAGCGTCCGTTGAGGCATTCCCACGCAGGAGCGTGGGAACGATC
>NZ_RCOA01000064.1:0-14871 GCF_004307585.1 Pseudomonas sp. Sample_20
GTGGTGGGGGCGGAGGAGGGCCGTAGAGCCTGAACCAGGCGAAGGCCAGCAGGTGCGCCAGGACAATCGCCGCGAACAGCACCCCGAACAGGCGACCGAACAGGGTGTCCAAGCGCGCCTTCATCAGCCGATGTCCCGCGCGTCGAACAGGTAACCCTCGCCGCGCACGGTCTTGATCAGTTGCGGGGCTTTCGGGTCGTCGCCGAGTTTTTGTCGCAGGCGCGAGACCAACAGGTCGATGCTGCGGTCGAAAGCCTCGATCGAGCGACCGCGAGCGGCGTCGAGCAGTTGTTCGCGGCTGAGCACGCGACGCGGGCGTTCGATGAAGACCCAGAGCAGGCGGAATTCGGCGTTGGACAACGGCACTACCAGGCCGTTGTCGGCGACCACTTGGCGCAGGACGCTGTTCAGGCGCCAGTTGTCGAAGCGAATGTTCGCGCGCTGTTCGCTGCGGTCGTCGCGCACGCGGCGCAGGATGGTCTGGATGCGGGCGACCAGTTCGCGTGGTTCGAACGGTTTGGCCATGTAATCGTCGGCGCCCAGTTCCAGGCCGATGATGCGGTCGGTGGGTTCGCAGCGGGCGGTGAGCATCAGGATCGGAATGTGCGATTCGGCGCGCAGCCAGCGGCACAGCGACAGGCCGTCTTCGCCGGGCAGCATCAGGTCGAGGACGATGACGTCGAAATGTTCGCCCTGCAGCGCCTGGCGCATCGCCGCGCCGTCGGTGACGCCGCTGGCGTGAATGTTGAAACGGGCGAGGTAATCGATCATCAGCTCGCGGATCGGCACGTCATCATCGACGATCAGCGCTCGGATGCTCCAGCGCTTGTCGTCTTTGCTTTCATCCGTCACGGTTGTCGGGGTGTTGTGCATGGGGCTGTTCGCTGCCTGGGGTGGTTTCAGCATAGGCGTCCGGCCGGGAGGCGGGAAGTGCTGTTGTAAGGACGTGTTGCGCCGGGCGAGGCTAACCCGGGTGCGTGTTGCCGGCGTGTCGGCTGTGTATCGAAGTCGACACAATAACCGTGCGGGCTAAGCTGATAACCGCCAGCGCGACGATTTACCGATCATCGGGTGCCGCGCCGCCGCCGGTTCCGCTACAATGCGCGCCGTTTTCGACCAGCCTGAGAGCCCATCCATGTCCGCCTGCCAGACTCCTATCATCGTCGCCCTGGATTTCCCCACCCGTGACGCCGCACTGAAGCTGGCCGACCAGTTGGACCCGAAACTGTGCCGGGTCAAAGTGGGCAAGGAACTGTTCACCAGTTGCGCGGCGGAAATCGTCGGCACCCTGCGTGACAAGGGTTTCGAAGTGTTTCTGGATCTCAAATTCCACGACATTCCCAACACCACCGCGATGGCCGTGAAAGCCGCTGCCGAGATGGGCGTGTGGATGGTCAACGTGCACTGCTCCGGTGGCCTGCGCATGATGGCGGCCTGCCGCGAAGAGCTGGACAAGCGCAGTGGTCCGCAACCATTGTTGATTGGTGTGACCGTGCTGACCAGCATGGAGCGCGAGGATCTGGCCGGTATCGGTCTGGATATCGAGCCGCAGGAACAAGTGCTGCGTCTGGCGGCACTGGCCGAGAAGGCCGGGATGGACGGTCTGGTGTGTTCGGCGCTGGAAGCGTCGGCGCTGAAAACCGCGCACCCGTCGCTGCAACTGGTGACCCCGGGAATTCGCCCGGCGGGCAGCGCGCAGGATGACCAACGGCGCATTCTGACCCCGCGTCAGGCGCTGGATGCCGGTTCCGATTACCTGGTAATCGGCCGTCCGATCAGCCAGGCGACAGATCCGGCGCAGGCGTTGGCCGCAGTCGTAGCCGAAATTGCCTAAAGCTTATTGAAGATCCAACTGTGGGAGCGAGCCTGCTCGCGAAGAGGGAGTGTCAGTCGGCATCATTACCGACTGATCCACCGCTTTCGCGAGCAGGCTCGCTCCCACATTGGTTTCAGGCTGGCCTTAAACCTTCAACACCAACTTGCCAAAGTTCTCGCCGTTGAACAGTTTCATCAGCGTCTCCGGGAACGTCTCCAGCCCTTCAACCACATCTTCCTTGCTCTTGAGCTGCCCGTTGGCCATCCAGCCGGCCATCTCCTGGGCGGCGTTGGCGAACTGCGCGGCGTAGTCCATCACCACAAAACCTTCCATGCGCGCGCGATTGACCAGCAGTGACAGGTAATTGGCCGGGCCTTTGACCGCTTCTTTATTGTTGTACTGGCTGATGGCGCCGCAGATCACCACCCGCGCTTTCATGTTCAAGCGGCTCAGCACCGCGTCGAGAATGTCGCCACCGACGTTATCGAAGTACACGTCCACGCCTTTCGGACATTCGCGCTTCAGTCCGGCCACGACGTCTTCGGCCTTGTAATCGATGGCGCCGTCGAAGCCCAGTTCGTCGATGAGGAATTTGCACTTGTCGGCCCCGCCGGCAATGCCAACGACGCGGCAGCCTTTGATTTTGGCGATCTGCCCGGCCACGCTGCCCACCGCACCGGCCGCGCCGGACAGCACCACGGTGTCACCGGCTTTCGGGGCGCCGACGTCGAGCAGGGCGAAGTAGGCGGTCATGCCGGTCATGCCCAGTGCAGACAGATAGCGTGGCAATGGCGCGAGTTTCGGGTCGACCTTGTAGAAACCGCGCGGCTCGCCGAGGAAATAATCCTGCACACCGAGGGCGCCATTGACGTAATCGCCGACGGCGAAGCCAGGATTGTTCGAGGCGATGACTTTTCCCACGCCCAGTGCGCGCATGACCTCACCGAGACCGACCGGCGGGATGTAGGACTTGCCTTCGTTCATCCAGCCGCGCATGGCCGGGTCGAGGGACAAGTATTCGTTTTTCACCAGAATCTGTCCCGCCTGTGGCTCGCCGACCGGTACTTCCTGATAAGTGAAAGTCTCGCGGGTCGCGGCGCCCACCGGGCGTTTGGCGAGCAGGAACTGGCGATTGGTCTGGTTGGTCATGACAGGCACTCGAATGGAATGAAGCCTTGTTGATAGCTCTTCAACGGCGATGTCGCAAGGTTGGCTGATACGGCGAATGCGAGTCGATCCAGTGCAGTGATGGTTACGGGGTGGGTTTTATCACTGCAGCGCATGCGCCGCTAAACAGCGATTGCATAGTGCTGACGTGCTTTCGCTGCCCTTGGCTATGCTGCGACGCCAACATCTCCCAGTTTTTTTGCATTCGAGGACATCTCCATGAGCATGACGTTTTCCGGTCAGGTGGTTGTAATCACGGGAGCCGCCTACGGCATCGGTCGCGCGACAGCCCTGGCGTTTGCCGCCGAAGGCCTGAAAGTGGTGGTGGCTGACCTCGACGCGGCTGGAGGCGAAGGCACGGTTGCGCTGATTCGTACCGCCGGTGGCGAAGCGTCCTTCGTGCGCTGCGACGTGACGGTGGAAAGCGATGTAAAAAATCTGATGGATGAGGTGATCAATACCTACGGTCGTCTCGACTATGCCTTCAACAACGCCGGGATCGAAATCGAGAAGGGCAAACTCGCCGACGGTACGCTGGACGAGTTCGACGCGATCATGGGCGTCAACGTCAAAGGCGTCTGGCTGTGCATGAAGTATCAGCTGCCGTTGCTGTTGGCGCAGGGCGGTGGCGCGATCGTCAACACGGCGTCGGTAGCCGGGCTGGGCGCAGCGCCGAAAATGAGCATCTATGCGGCGTCGAAACATGCGGTGATCGGCCTGACCAAGTCGGCGGCGATCGAATACGCGAAAAAGAAAATCCGCGTCAACGCAGTGTGCCCGGCAGTGATCGATACGGACATGTTCCGCCGTGCCTACGAAGCCGACCCGAAGAAGGGCGAATTCGCCAACGCCATGCACCCGGTCGGGCGCATTGGCAAGGTCGAGGAAATCGCCAGCGCGGTGCTGTATCTGTGCAGCGATGGCGCAGCGTTCACCACTGGGCACTCATTGGCGGTGGACGGCGGCGTGACGGCGTTCTGAAAGTTGCCGAAATACAAAGAACCCGCCTGCGTGCGGGGTTTTTTGTACCTCGCGGTTGGTCCCTGTGAATACCGTTAAACAATGTGTATCAAACCGTTAGAACTGCCGCATTTGGCGGCGTTGTCGCACAGCCTCGGCGGCGCGGCTGTGATTTACTGCTGCCAGCAAAACTGACAGGAGTTTGCGAGCTCATGGAACTGAGAATTGACCGACAGGCAATGGTGCCGGTCGTGCAGCAGATCGTCGACGGAATGACTGACTGGATTGTGCAAAGCGGCATCCCGCCGGCCACCCGGTTGCCCTCCGTACGGCAAATCGCCCGGGGTAATCTGCTCAGCCAGTCGTGTGTCGTCGAAGCCTGCGAGCGCCTGGTTTCGCAAGGTGTGTTGACTGCGCGTCAGGGCGCGGGATTCATCGTCGCGGCCTCCCCGCCGTTGCGCGAAACGGACTCGGAACTGGCAGTGTTCGAGGGCCGCCATGCGTGGTGCGATGAGGTGAGCGCTTCGACGGGCCGCTTGATCTTGGGGCAAGGAGGCTTGCCGCCGAGCTGGCGTGAGCCCGACGACCTCAGCTATGCGCTGCGCGAGGTGGCGCGCACCGACATGGCCAGCCTGTTCAACTACAGCTCGCCGCTGGGCCTGCCAGCGTTGCGCGAGCAAATTGCCAAGCGCCTGAAACTGCTGCATATCGACGCCTGCAGTGCTCGGCTGATGAGCACCAGCGGTGCCAGTCATGCGCTCGATCTGATCGTGCGCACCCTGTTCAAGGCCGGCGACTGCGTGGTGGTGGAAACGCCCGGTTATGCACCGTTGTTTGACCTGCTGCGCCTGCACGGCGTACAGATGCTCGAAGTGCGTCGGACACCGAGCGGGCCGGACATCGACATGCTCGAGTCAGTGCTGCGTCAGTTTCGTCCCGCTGCCTTGTTTATCGGCAGCCATCACCACAACCCCACCGGCAGCTGCCTGACGCCTGCGGTGGCCCAGCGTATCGTGCAGTTGAGCAAGACCTACGACCTGCGCGTGATCGAAGATGACGTCTACGCTGATCTGCACACCGGCAGCGGTACACGGTTGGCGGCGCTGGACCATGGCGGCCGGGTCATTTATGTCGGCAGCTTTTCCAAGACACTGAGCAGCTCGTTGCGGATCGGCTTTGTCCTGGCGGACAGCGAGCTGCTGAAGCGCCTGGCCGAGGTCAAGATGATCAGCGGGCTCGGCTGTTCGAGGCTGGCCGAGGCGGTGCTGGCCAGGCTGATGGCGACCGGCGCTTATCGCAAACTGGTGCAGCGCCAGCGCCAGCGCTTGAATGCCGATCGCGCGGCGGCCTTGCAGGCCCTGGAAGACGCCGAGTGGGAAGTGTTTGGCAAGCCGGTTGGCGGGCTGTTTATCTGGGCGCGGGCACGCTTGCGCGACCAGACGTCGGTGCGCAGGCAGGCCCAGCGTTGCGGGCTGGAGTTATCCGCAGCGGACGCCTTCAGTCCCAGCGGTGAGTGCGGTGACTGGCAGCGCATCAATGTGGCCTGTGCCTGCGACCCTCGGGCTCGGCAGTTTTTTCGCAATACTTGCGCGGATCGACCTCCAGCATTCTGAAAACGACGCGGGCGTAGCTTTTTGCCATTATTCCGACGCCAGAGTCTTGTGCTGGTTCGAGCCCGTTGCGAATCTTCGGCAACAGACTTTGGCAGGGGACTACGCGCAATGATTTCGGCCGTGCAAGGACGTTTTGCCAACCTCGGTATGGCGAAAAAACTGGGTATCGGATTTGTGCTGGTCTTGCTGCTGACTGCATTGGTGGCGGCGATCGGCGTCTGGTCTCTGCAAACCATCAGCCTGCGTTTCGACGGCTTGAAGCAGATGTCCGCGCTCAACAGCGGCCTGCTCAAGGTGCGCCTGCTCGAGCAGGAATACGCCCTGCGCGGCAATCCGAAGACCGCCGATGCCTTGCGCGAAGGCGTCGATGAGCTGATCGTCCTTGCCGGCGAGCTCAAGGCACATTCCCCGGCCAATGTGCCGGTGATGAGCGATGTCGAGCAAGCCCTGGGTGCGTATCGCAAGGCCTTCGATGAATTCGTCTCGCTGAGCCAGGCCAAGGACCTTGCGCTGGAGATGGCCAGTTGGTCGGTGTCCAGTGTGGCCAATAACCTCGATGTGTTGCAGAGCGGGCTGGCCGATGATGGTGCCTACACCTTGAAAGACACCGAGGGCAACGACGGCGCCCAGTTCATCGAACAGGCGAATCAGGTCAGTCAGGTCTCGCGACTGATGCTGCAAGCGATGAACGAAGCGCGGGTGCGGCTGGATCAAAGCCGCAAGGGCGATACCGACAATGCCGGTCAGGGCAACATCGAGCAGGCCGCGCAAGCGCAGGAGCAGGCCGAGGCGCTGAAAACCACGGTCAAGGACGAGGGCTATCTGACGGTGCTCAACGAAGTGTCGGGGCATATCGCCGGATTCAATGAGAAACTGGCTGAATACACCGGTTTGCTGGCGCAAGAGAGAACTGTTTATGACCAGTTGCATCAGCGTGCCGCGCAAGTGGTGGACCGGGTCAATCAGGCCTATGTCGCCGAAGATGCTTCGATGCAGGCGGAGCTGAAAAAGAACACGGTATTGATCATTGGCTCTTCGGCGCTGGCCTTGTTGGTCGGATTACTCGCCGCGTGGGTGATCACGCGCCTGATCGTTGCGCCGCTGCGCAGTGTCATTCGTGTGGCGCAGCAGATTGCTGCGGGTGATCTGACGGCGAAGGTCGAGGTGACGCGCCGCGATGAAATGGGTCAGCTAATGTTGGCGATGCAGCAGATGGCTGCCGGCCTCGGCACGATTGTCAGCGGCTTGCAGGCCGGTATCGAGCGCTTGGCCGGTTCCGCGCAATCGCTGTCGGCGGTGACCGAGCAGACCAATCTGGAGGTCAACAGCCAGAAGGAGGAAACCGAGCAGGTCGCCACCGCCATGAACCAGATGACCGCCACCGTGCATGACGTCGCGCGCAATGCCGAAGAGGCGGCGCTGGCGGCGCAGACGGCGGATGACAAGGTCGAGAGCGGCCAGCAGGTGGTGCGCCAAAGCATGGCGCGGATCGAGCAGTTGGCGGATTCAGCGACCTCGGCCAGTTCCAGCATCGAAAGCCTCAGCGCCGAGATCCAGAATATCGGCACGGTGCTGGAGGTGATCAAGAGCGTGGCCGAGCAGACCAATCTGTTGGCGCTGAACGCGGCGATCGAAGCGGCGCGGGCGGGCGAGCAGGGCAGGGGATTCGCGGTGGTCGCCGATGAAGTGCGTGCGCTGGCACGGCGTACGCAGCAATCGACCGAGGAGATCGAACGCTTGGTCAGTGCCCTGCGCGCGGCGGCGCAGTCGTCGGTGCAGCAGATTCGCAGCAGTGGCGAGTTGGTGAAGCTGGCGGTCAGTGATGCGTTGCAGACCGAAAGTGCGCTGGGGAGTATTGCCGCGGCGGTGTCGTTGATTCAGCAGATGAATCAGCAGATCGCGGCGGCGGCGGAGGAGCAGAGTTCGGTGGCGGAGGAGATCAATCGCAGTGTTACGCAGATTCGTGCGAGCGCGGATCACTCTTCCGTGGCCATGCGCGGGAATGCGGCTTCGAGTGTTGAGCTGGCGCAGTTGGGCGGTGAGTTGCGCTCGATGGTTGGGCATTTTCGGCTTTGAGTCTTGGCGGCCTTTGGGCCGACCAGGCTCTCGGCTTCGCCGCGTGGGGATGGCCCGGGTTTGCTTTTGCTGTTCTGTGGGAGCTGGCTTGCCAACGAAGGCGGCCTGACAGCCGACCGATTTTTACCTGAGAACACTGCTTCCCAATGTGGGAGCGAGCCTGCTCGCGAAAGCGGTCATCGATTCACATCCTCTTTCAAGTCGGCCACAAAAAAGCCACCAATAACGGTGGCTTCTCTCCCCAGTATTCGCGCCTTAGTCGTAAATCACTTTCTTCTTCCAGTCCGCATCGGCTTCGACATCCTTCAAGCCCGCGGTCAGTTGGTTTTCTTCACCTTCCACCGGGGCGATCTTGTCCATGACCTGGGCGTTGGCTCGGGCGAGGAGTTTTTCCAGGTATTGCAGTTGCTCGGCATACATTTGCGGGTCCTGCTGTTTGCGCAGGTATTGCACGCCGCGTTCGAAGGCGAGGCGGGCCTGGCCGGGTTGGTTTTGTTGCAGGGACTGTTGGCCGAGGTTGTTGAAGAATTCGATGTGCAGCAGCACGAGGATGTGGCGCACTTCGCGAATCCATTGTTTGGCTTCGTTGGGTGGCAGGAAGCCGTCGTGGGCGGCGCGGGTGATCTGGCCGTGCAGGGCTTCGAGGAGGAAGCGCACGTCTTTGGCTTTGGCTTCGGTCAGGATCGGCGCGGGCGGGTTGTTCACCGGGATCGATTCGCCCTGGGCAACGAGGGCGCTGAGTTCGGTGATGCGGGCCTTGGTCGTCGCGCTGGTTTTTTCCAGATTGAGCAGGCGCTGACAGACGTTGAGTTCCAGGCGGGTCAGCAGTAGCTTGAGCGCCGGGGTCATGAACTGGCCGGGGAAGGTTTCGGTCAGTTCGCCGCAGCGGCGCAGGCGGTCGTTGAGTTCGACTTTGGTGCGGGCCTTCTCCAGTTTGTTGTTTTCCACCACATGGTTCATGTAGCCAATGGCGATCAGAATTGCGATCCCGGCTACGACTAGCAGGGTGATCATGAGTGGTGTCACCGGTAAGACCTCTTTATAGGGTTCGCATGCGAGTGTAGTGGCTGGGCATTTAGGCGCCTAGCGCCGCTCGACGGGTTTGATCGGCTGCTGCAATCTGTATCGGCCGCCAGCTGTATAGATGAATGCTGGCGCTTGATGTGCAGATTGCCATCACTGTGCGGTGGACTATAACGTCTTGGCGAGTGGCGGAATATAGGCGTCAGGTTTCGGACGACGGAAAAGCCCTACGCGGCCCGTAATCCGGGTCGAAGTCATTGATTTAAATAAATTTATATCAGGGGGTTGACGACCCCTCAATCCATCCATAGAATGCGCGCCACTTGCAGCGTAAAGCACACAGCGAAACGCGGCAGGGAGTGAATGTTGTAGTGTGTCCCCTTCGTCTAGTGGCCTAGGACACCGCCCTTTCACGGCGGTAACAGGGGTTCGAGTCCCCTAGGGGACGCCATTTGCGGGAATAGCTCAGTTGGTAGAGCACGACCTTGCCAAGGTCGGGGTCGCGAGTTCGAGTCTCGTTTCCCGCTCCAATTTTAAACAGCAGTGCTTTCGGGCGGTGCTGAGTGAAACCAGAACCAAGTCTTCGGATGCGGATCTGGACACCGAAACACACACCATGTGTTCCGGGTAGCGTGTCCCCTTCGTCTAGTGGCCTAGGACACCGCCCTTTCACGGCGGTAACAGGGGTTCGAGTCCCCTAGGGGACGCCATTTGCGGGAATAGCTCAGTTGGTAGAGCACGACCTTGCCAAGGTCGGGGTCGCGAGTTCGAGTCTCGTTTCCCGCTCCAATTTCACAAAAACGCCGATCAGTGATGATCGGCGTTTTTGTTTGTGCGCGTTTTGTGGCGGCAATAAAAAAGGACCTTTTCACAGATCCTTTTTTATTTTGAGCCCGGTCATTAATGATCGGGCTCAGGCAGAGCTTTACAGCTTCGGCAACTGCCCGACACGCCCCATCATTTCCGTGACGATCTGCAGATCCAGCAGGAACTGGTCGACGGTCTTGAATTCGCCATCGGTGTGGCCGGTGTATTTGGCTTCCGGTCGCGCCAGGCCGAATTGCACGCCGTTCGGCAATTCGTGAACCGAAGTCGCGCCAGCGGAAGTACCGAATTCCGACTTCATGCCGAGGTTTTCGCTGGCTACGGCAAGCAGCGCCTTGACCCATTCACCTTCGGGGTTGCGATACATCGGTTCGGCCACGGAATAGTCGAACGCTACAGCGACATGAGTCTTCTTGCTCCAGGCATCCAGTTTCTCAGCGATCTCAGCCTTGAGCTTTTCCGGAGACTTGCCCTTCGGTACGCGCAGATTCACCGCCAGTTTGAAGGTCTTGTCATCCTCACCGACGTAGGTCAGCGAGGTGGTCAGTGGCCCCATGAACGAGTCAGAGAAGCCCACGCCGAGTTTTTTGCCCAGGTAGTCCAGGCCCCAGTTGTCATCGGCATAACGCGCGGCGTCGGTGAACTGGTTGTGCTTGAGCGCGACTTTGCCGTCCAGGCTGTTGATGAAGCTCAACATCCGCGCGACCGGGTTGACGCCGGACTCTGGTTCGGAGGAGTGCGCAGAAACCCCCGTCACGGTCAGTTTGACGTCTTTGCCATCAACCTTTGCCGCGACTTCGAAGTCGCCGCCGTTGGCTTTGGCGTAGGCGTCGCCGGCTTTTTGCAGACTGGCGGCGAGCTCGGCAGGCTTGTCGGTTACCAGCGTGGCCACCGACGCGGACGGAATCTGGTTGGTCGCCTTGCCGCCGGTCATCGAAACGATTTCCGCGCCGTTGCCTTCGCCTTTGCGTTTGGCAAAGCTGGCCATGACGGTGCCGTAACCTTTTTCGGCGATCACTACCGGATAACCGCCGTCCAGCGCCATGTTGTAGTTCGGCGTCGGGTTGCGCTCGAAGTAATAGGGAATGGCGTCGCCGCTGGTTTCTTCGGTGGTGTCGACCAGCAGCTTGAAGTTACGCGCCAGTGGCAGTTTCTCGTCCTTGATCACTTTCATAGCGTACAGCGCCACGACGATCGCGTTCTTGTCATCCTCTGTGCCACGACCGTACATGCGATCGCCAATCAGCGTGACTTTGAACGGGTCGAGTTTGGTGCCATCTTTCAGCACCCAGTTTTCCGGCGTCACCGGCACCACATCGGCGTGGGCATGAATGCCAACGACTTCGTCGCCTTTGCCATCCAGAGAGATTTCGTAGACACGGTTATCGATGTTGCGGAATTTCAAACCGAAGGATTCGGCGAGTTTCTGGATCTCGCCGGCAATCTTGATGAATTCCGGGTTGTCGTGTTGCTCCACGCCGTCCTTGCGGAAGGTCGGGATCTCGACGAGTTGGCGCAGGGTTTCCAGCGCGGCCTTGCCATATTTCACGCGGGTATAAATGCCCAGCAGACGGTGAATTTCATTCTGCTGTTCGGCGTTCAGGGTCTTGTTGTCGAGGAAGGCGCTGATGGACGGGTTGAGCTTATCCGACTTGGCCAGGTCGCTTTTCGCCAGGCTGCCAAGGAAGCTGCGGAAGTCCGTCAGGTTCTTGCCGTCGAGGGATTTCAGAATCGCTGCACTTTGCTCGGCAGTGATGTTGGCTTGTGCGGCACTGGTAAACGCGGTGAGGCTGGCCATGACCAGAGTGGCGGCGGCCAGTTTTTTCAGGGAAAAGACCATGGAACAGGCATTCCTTTGCAAAGGATTGGGAAAGTATTTCTGACGCTTGTGACAGAAACATTTTGTAAACCTAACACTGCGAGCGCTGGGAAAGGGAGTCGCAAACTTGATCTGTCGCACAGAAATGCAAAAGAGGCGCACAAATGAAAAAGTCCCGGCAGCTGATGCCGGGACTTTTTTTGTGTGAGTTACATCGACAGCATCAGGCGTCCGGCAAACAGAATCAGGATGACGCCCATGCTGCGCTCGAACCAGTGTCCAAGGCGCATGAACAGCAGGCGCACTTTGTTGCTGGAGAAAAACAGCGCGACGATCACAAACCACAGCGCGTTGACGAAGCACATCCACAATCCGTAGAACGCCTGGATCTGCAGCGGTGTGCTGGCGCTGATGATCGTGGTGAAGATCGCCAGGAAGAACAGCGTGGCCTTGGGGTTGGTCGCATTGGTCAGAAAACCGGTGCTGAAGGCTTTGAACAGCGACTGTTCAACCAGCGGCTCATCGGCGGTTTTTTCGCCTTCGACGCTGCTCTTCGGTTTGCTGCGAATCAGGCTGACGCCCAGATAGAGGATGTAAGCCCCACCGACCACTTTGGCCACAGTCAGCAGCCACGGCGTGGTGTGCATCAAGGCGCCGACGCCGAGCAAGGTATATAGCACGTGCACGGAAATCCCCGCGCCGATGCCCAGCGCAGTGCAGATGCCGACGAGGCGACCGAAGCGCACGCTTTGGCGGATGGTCACGGCGAAGTCCGGACCGGGCGCAACCACGGCGAGAAAGTGGATGGTGGCCAATGCGAGAAACTCGCCCAGGTAATTGGAAAGCATGTCAGCTCCAGAAAGTCAGAGGGGAGGCATTGCCGCGATAGCCGACAAAGAACGACAGGCTCAAACGCGGATCGGCCACGCCCGGAGTCACCGAGTGCATGCGCCGCGAATTGAACATGATGAAATCGCCGGGCTGCGGTCGTACTTCGAGGGCGGGCGGCCCCAGCAGCGACGGCTCGATGCCATAACTGTCGCCGCGCATTTCGTCGAATTGATCCGGGGTGATGTGGTCATTCCACATCTGCAAGGCGCCACCCTCGGTGGGCATGTTCAGGTAGACGTTGCAGGCGAATTGCGCCTCGAGGCTGCGCGCCTGAAAACTGTCCGGGGCGTCCTTGGCGAAGATGTCGTGATGAGCAAGAAAGCACACGCCGGGTTTGACCACGCGCGACAAGCCGACATACATCTTGCGCCCGTAGAGATTTTGCAGATGCGCGCCAGCGGGCCAGGACTCGTCGAGCATGCAGCGCAACGTGTCGATCGGCGAAGAGTAGGGCGCGCAGCGCTGGCGCAGTTCGGCGATGTTGCGGGTGGCGCGTTCGAAGTAATCCTCGATCAGCAGCGGCTGGTTTTCCGCCTCGTAGAAGGCCATGCCGATGCGGCCGATACTCGGCGCGTTGATGTAGCCTTCAAAGCCCGGGGCGAGGATCTTGTCGCCGATCTCGATCGCCAGCGGCTCGGGGAGAAAGCGTTTGACGCGGATGGCGAGGACTTCTTCGTTGGCCAGTTTTTTTATGCACGTCTCATCGAGACGCTCGACGTCTAGCATCATTTGTTTTAGGTCCATCTATCGATAGTCAACGGAACCGGCGAGTGCGGTTCCCCGGCGTCGGACGCTGCGCGATGGCAACGTCCGAAATGCTCAATCCACGCTGTAGTGGACGGACAGCGTGCCTTTCTTCTGCGAAAGCGACGCGATCGTGACTGTGCCCAAATCCTTCAGGCTGCGTACGTGGGTGCCACCGCAGCCATAGGCTGGCAGTTCACCGAAACTGATTTCCCGCGCGCCCTCGCGCAGTGAAGTCAGACGCGGCAGATCGTGTTCGATCCACTGCTCGATACCGGTTTGAACGGTTGGCGCATCGACTTCTTCTGCGCCATCGCCCGCTTTGAATTGGACCCGACCTTCGTCCGGCCAGTGGTGCGCCTTGATCGGCATCCAGCCCATGGCCTGAATGAAATGACCGATCAGGTGCCCGGCCGAGTGCATGCGTGTGTTGAAGCGGCGGCGTTCTTCGTCGATGCGGATGACGGTCATGCCCAGCGGCAGCGGGCGGTCGACGAAATGCACAATGCGCTCAGGTTCCTGCACCACGCGCGACACCCGGCTTTCACCGATCCAGCCGGTGTCGCAAGGCTGACCGCCGCCCTGGGGGTGAAACAGGGTAGCGCGCAGCACTACGGCGAATTCGTTCTCGTGGGGTGTGCAGTCGAGGACTTCGACATTCGCCTTGAGGTCGTCACTGTGAAAAAACAGGCGAAGCGTCATATTCCATGCCCTGATCGAAGTTCTGTTTTTATTATATGAATCGTGCAATAACGTGATAATCCGTTCCAACATCAAAGGACTTGTGCGTCGTGAGCATCAATCTTCCGCTGCCGCTGCTGGGTGAAATGGCGATTTTCGTCAAGGTTGTCGAGACCGGCAGCTTCTCTGAAGCGGCGCGGCAGATGGGTTCCTCACCCTCGGCGGTCAGTCGCAGTATTTCCCGATTGGAGAAGGCGTTGGCCACGCGCTTGCTGCAACGCACCACGCGCAAACTGCGCTTGAGCGATGGCGGTGAGGAGGTGTTCAAGCGTTGCCAGGAAATGGTCAGTGCGGCCAGATCGGTGATGGAAATCAGCGGCCAGTTCACCCACGAAGCCGAAGGTCTGGTACGGGTCAGCGTGCCGAAAGCGGTGGGGCGCTTTGTGATTCATCCGCACATGCCGGAGTTTCTGCGGCGCTATCCCAAGGTTGATGTGGAGTTGCTGCTGGAAGATCGTCAGGTCGACTTGATCGATGATCATGTCGATCTGGCGATTCGCATCACTGATCGTCCACCGGCCGGTCTGGTCGGGCGGCAGTTGCTGACCATCGATCATTTGCTTTGCGCCACGCCGCAATACCTGGCCGAACACGGCACGCCGACGCATCCTCACGATTTGCTCAATCACAGTTGTATTTATCTGGGCGAAACGCCGAGCGATGCGCGCTGGAAATTCAAGAAGGGCAGCAAGGCGGTGACGGTCGGCGTGCGTGGGCGCTATGCCGCCAATCACACGGGTGTGCGGTTGGGGGCGGTGTTGCAGCATATCGGGATTGGCAGTCTGCCGTATTTCACGGCGCGTTACGCCTTGGAGCAGAAGTTGATTGTGCAGGTGTTGCCGGACTGGACGTTTCTTGCCTCTTATCATGGTGGGTTGTGGTTGCTGCATTCGCCGACGCGGTATCTGCCGCCGAAGTTGCGGGTATTTATTGATTATCTGGTGGAGTGTTTGCAGAAGGAGCCGACGTTGGGTAGGCCCGGGAAATCTGCCGGTGGGAGCAATGCGGCTGTGGCGTATGAGCTGCCGGAGAGTGAGGGGTTGCTTTGAGGTTTTTTTTGGGGGGGGGCTTGGCGGCCTTTGGGCCGACCATGCTCTGGTGGTTTGGGTGAATATCCGTTTCTGCGGTAACGGCTGCTTAGGGTTTCGCCCTTACGGCGACTTACTTTTTTACAAGCGCCCCCCGTGTCAGCCTAC
>NZ_RCOA01000009.1:0-13449 GCF_004307585.1 Pseudomonas sp. Sample_20
GCGCTGTTCCTGTTCGTGGTGTTCAGCATCCTGTTCTATGCGCTCAAGGTCGGCATCGCCGCCTGGGGCAAAAAAGAGCGTACGGATAAAGAATCGCCATTCCAGGCCCTGCCGGATGCGTAACCAGAGGATTGCAGCATGTTCAATGACCTGAGTCGCCTCGGTAAATACCTCGGTCAGGCCGCGCGCCTGATGGTCGGCATGCCCGACTACGACACCTACGTCGAGCATATGCAAACCAAACACCCGGACAAACCGGTGATGAGCTACGAGATGTTCTTTCGCGAACGTCAGGAAGCCCGTTACGGTGGCAAGGGTGGGCCGAAGTGCTGTTGAGCTGACAGCATCAGGTTGAGGTAATCCCCTGTGGGAGCGAGCCTGCTCGCGAAAGCGGTGTGTCATCGGGCATTGATGTCGGCTGACACGACCCCTTCGCGAGCAAGCTCGCTCCCACATTTGTTTTTGTGTTCTTTTCAGGAGATCGGGTTTTGTCTTCTCCCATTCCGGTAACGGTTCTCAGCGGTTTCCTCGGCGCCGGCAAGACCACCTTGCTGCGTCATTTATTGAAAGCCGAGCACGGCCTGAAAATCGCCGTGATCGAAAACGAATTCAGCGACGCCGGCATCGACACTCAGTTGCTGGGTGACGAGCCGGTGCAGGTCATGACCCTGGCCAACGGCTGCGTCTGCTGCACCATTCACACCGATCTGACCAAGGCGCTGTACTTGCTGCTCGAGCGCCTGGACAGCGGCGAGATCGCCTTCGATCGTCTGGTGATCGAGTGCACCGGTCTGGCCGATCCGGCGCCGGTGGCGCAAACCTTTTTCATCGATGAAGAGCTGCGCGAGCGTTATCTGCTCGACGGCATCATCACCTTGGTCGACGCCGCTCACGCCGACGTGCACCTGACCCAGACCATTGCCCAGGCGCAGATCGGTTTCGCCGATCGCTTGCTGGTGAGCAAGACCGATCTGGTCGATGAGGCGACGTTCACTGCGCTGAGCGAGCGCCTTACGCGAATCAACCGCCGCGCGCCGATCCGTGTGGTCGAGCATGGCAATATCGATCTGGCTGAATTGCTGGATGTGCGTGGTTTCAACCTCAATGCTGACCTGGGCGGCGGTCTGAGCCTGCGTCCGGTGAGCAAGGCACCGTCGATCGATCGCATCTCCAGCCTGGTGCTGCGCACCGATCAGGCGCTGGATATCGATCAGCTCAGCGAGTTCATGAACGAGCTGCTGGAAGAGCACGGCAAGCAATTGCTGCGCTACAAAGGCGTGCTGAACATTGCCGGCGAAGATCGGCGGTTGGTATTTCAGGGTGTGCTGAAACTCTATGGTTTCGACTGGGACACCGAATGGGCCGAGGGCGAGGCGCGCGAGAGTGTGGTCGTGTTTATTGCCGATGATTTGCCGGAAGAGAAAATTCGGGCGGGGTTTGCCAGGGTTGCTTCTGCCTGATGGATCTTGGTTGTCAGTGATGGCGTCTTCGCGAGCAAGCTCGCTCCCACAGGAGACCGTATTCCGTCCAGAGAAATGCGGTCAACTGTGGGAGCGAGCTTGCTCGCGAAGGCGGTCTAACCGACAGCACAATGCTCAAGGTCTGGACCGAGCAGTTTCTGCTCAAGATGATCCAGATGCCGATTCATCAACATGCCGGCCTTGGAAACATCACCTCGCTCCACAACCTCAACCAACGCCAAATGCTCCTGCCATGCGCAACAGCTTCGCGTCGAGCCCTGACCCCGCGCAATCGCCAACGACGTCAACGGCACCAGACTGCGCAGAAAATGCGCCAGCGGCAGATTTCCCGCTATCCGTGCCAATTGCAAATGAAACTCCCCCGATAACCGAATCGCCGCCCCCCGCCGATCCTGCTCCACGGCGCGCTTCTCGCGCTCTATCAACGTGCGCAAGCATTTCAAATCGTCTGGCTGCGGACGCTGGCAGGCCAACCGCACCAAGGTGTTCTCGGCCAGCCGTCGCGCATGCAAGGTCTGCCGGATCAGCTCCCGATCAGGCGCGGCCACTCGTGGTCGATGATTGGCGCGCAATACCACGATCTGCTCGTGGGACAACTGCGTCAGCACCCGTCGTACATCGGCGCGGCCGGCGCTGAACATCGCCTGCAGAGTGTCCTCGGTGAACCGGCTGTCTTCATCGATACGCTGCTCGAGAATCGCGTCGAACACTCGCGGATACAGATCTTCCGTCGGCGTGCCCAGACGAGAGACGGGCAGGGCGGTCGATTGCGCGTGGGACGCTGAAGCGAAACTGTTCATGGCCGTTCTCCTGGCAAATCAGGTGGGCAGGTTGTCGTCCGGAATGTTCAGCTCAACGCCCATGCGCTGGCCTTCGCGCAGGATGTGCCGACGCATCTCGGCGCTGGCCTGAGCGCTGTTCTTGCTGCGGATCGCGCGGACTACGGCTTCGTTTTCTTCCAGGCGTTCGGCCAGATGTTCCGGGGAATTGCGCAACACTTCGGCGCTTTGCTTGAGCGCGTTGCTGGTCTGCTGTACCACGCTCTGGAAAATCGGGTTCGAGGTCAGCGTGAACAGTTCTTCGTGGAAGGCGATGTAGGCACTGACTCCGGCTTCGCTGTCACCGGCCTCGAGGGCTTCGCGCATGTCCATCAGGGTCAGGCGCAATTGGCCGACTTCCTTGCTGCTGATCGATTGCGCGACCAGCCCGACGATGAACGGCTCAAGGGTGTAGCGCAGTTGCAGCACATCTTCCAGGCTGGCGCCGGCGACTGCGCTGTCGTGGCTCTGGCTGTCGCTGAGTTGCGCATCAAGGACGACTACGCCTTTGCCCGGCATCGAGCGCACCAGACCGAGGGTTTCGAGGACGATCACCGCTTCGCGCAGACTCGGCCGGCTGATGCCCAGTTGTTCGGCCAGTTCGCGCTGGCCCGGCAGCATGTCGCCGGAGCGCCATTGCCCTCGAGCCAACGCGGCGCGGAGTTTTTCCACCACTGAATTGACGACGGTTGAAGTTGTAATCACGTATTGGCTCCCTGCGCCGTGCCTGCATATTGGCAGGCACGGCACTCATTCAGAATTCTTTGGCCGCCGCCTGAGCGACGGTTTTTCGCGGTTGAAAGTTATAGCCCTGCTCACCGTTGAGCACCTTGTTCGCGCGCTGTACATCGATGTCCTTTTCCCAGCGGGCGATGGCCACGGTGGCGACGCAGTTGCCGATCAGATTGGTCAGCGCGCGGCCGATGCCCATGAACCAGTCCACGGCCAACACCAGCACCAGACCGACCACGGGAATCGCCGGGATCGCCGTCAGCGTCGCGGCGAGAATCACCAGCGCCGAACCGGGAATGCCGTGGGCGCCTTTGGAGGTGATCAGCGACACCAGCAGGATCGTCAGCAAATCGGTCATCGCCAGTGGCGTGCCGGTGGCGTTGGCGATGAACACGATGGCCAGGGTCAGGTAGATCGAGAAACCGTCGAGGTTGAACGAGTACCCGGTCGGGATCACCAGACCGACCGTCGAGCTGCCAATACCGAGGTGTTCGAGCTTGCGCATGATCTGTGGCAGCACGGCGTCGGAAGAGGCGGTGCCCATGACGATCAGCAGTTCTTCCCGCAGGTACTTGAGCAGCGGCCACATGCGCAGGCCGGAAACGCGCATCACCAGACCGAGGATCAGCGCGACGAAGGCGACGCAGGTCAGGTAGAACAGGCCGACCAGACTGCCCAGGTGCTGCAACGAATCCAGGCCGTATTTGCTGGTGGTGAAGGCGATGGCACCGAACACGCCGATCGGCGCCAGACGCACGATCATGCCCATGATGCGGAAGATCACGTGGCTGAGTTCGTTGATCAGCCGCGAAATCCCGGAAGCGGCTTCGCCAACCAGATTCAGTGCACTGCCGAACAGCACCGAGAACAGCAGCACTTGCAAGATATTGTTGTCAGCGAAGGCACCGATCACCGAGGTCGGGATCAGGTCCATCAGAAATTGCGTGGTGGTGTGCATGTGCTGGCTGCGCTCGGCGAGGTCGCCCATGTCGGCGCTGGAGAGCTGCTCCAGATGAATGTTCGCGCCGCTGCCGATGCCGGTGCTGAAGGCGAACACCAGACCGATCACCAGAGCGATGGTGGTCAGCACTTCGAAATAGATCACCGACTTGAGGCCGATGCGCCCGACCTTCTTCAGATCGCCCGCGCCGCTGATGCCGCTGACCACCACGCAGAACACGATCAGGCCAATGAGCATCTTGATCAGTTTGATGAAGCCATCGCCGAGCGGTTTCAGCTGGGCGGAGTATTCAGGAAGGGTCAGCCCGCAGACGATGCCGAGCATCAGTCCGAGAACCACTTGAAGGAAGATTGAGCGCGAGCACCATCTGAGCATGGGAGGAATCCTGGGTCGGTGTCCTGGCTGCCGTACGCGTGGCGCAGCGGATTCAGGACTTAATTATTGTGGTCTTACCGGTATGTCCAGTGCAGGCGCAGTCTAGGCGCAGGTTTTCGTGGATCGCAAGGGAAAATTCGAAAATTGGCATGACCGGTCTTACCAGCTGTCTGGATGGCCCGGTCTTGAGCATTTGAGAAAAAAATCGGCGGCTGTGCCTTTTTTTCTGGGCGGGGTGTGAGTCACGTTTTGATGACTGGTACATGTCTTTCGACGATGCTCAGGATGAAAGTGATCTTTGAACGTTCTTCGGTTTTGCCCAGATAGACGTAAGGCAGACTTGTGATTTTTATACCGCCCAAATAGGCATGATTTTTCAGTTTGAGAGAAACAGCTGTATGTACGCCCGTTAAGTTGTCCAGCGTTATAGCGGTGCCGCTACGGTCGACAAGAATAAACTTGGTCAAGTTGTCAGTGTCTGGCTTGACGGCCTCGACGGTGTCCAGCCAGTGATTGCTGATTACCTGATTGAAGTAGTTGCCCTGGTTTTTCACGGTGAGGATGTAGCCGTCAGGGGTATGACCGAAATGCAGCTTCAGCGGTTTTATCCGGCCGCTCTGCTCGTTGCTCCGGATGCCGAGCAGGTGGGACTGATCCCGTGTTTGCGGGCGTCCGGTATAGAAACCGCCGCTGAACAGACTGATGGTAGCCATCGCCGGTTTGCCGTACAGCTGTTCAAGAAAGCCGACCCTGTGGTCGAACATTCTCAGTGTTGCGATGAAAGATTTTTCGATATTGCTCGTCATGATGAAATCCATTTATCAAGTCGGGTTTCAGACTAAGCGGTTTTTATTTATGGCGGTTTGCATGTGTGTTGCAAGAGTTTGGTTTGAACAAAGAGATGAACAATCCTGCTGGACGGGATTAGCAGGTTGCTGCTTTATTCGGGTGGTATTTTTTTATTGAATTCATGGCAATAAAAAACCGGCCATCGTGACCGGTTTTTTATTGCGGATTAACGAGGCATCAAGCGCCGTACACCGGCAGTTTCTTGCAGATGGCTTTGACTTTCTCGCGAACGGCGTCGATCACCGCTTCGTTGTTCAGGTCAGCCAGGATGTCGCAGATCCAGCCAGCCAGCTCTTTGCACTCGGCCTCTTTGAAACCGCGAGTGGTCACAGCCGGAGTACCGAAGCGCAGGCCGGAGGTGACGAACGGCGAGCGTGGATCGTTAGGCACGGAGTTCTTGTTCACGGTGATGAACGCTTTGCCCAGAGCGGCGTCGGCGTCTTTACCGGAGATGTCCTGCTTGATCAGCGACAGCAGGAACAGGTGGTTTTCAGTACCGCCCGATACCACGTCGAAACCGCGTGCGATGAACACTTCGGCCATGGCCTTGGCGTTCTTCACCACTTGTTGCTGGTAAGCCTTGAACTCAGGCTGCAGCGCTTCCTTGAAGCAGATCGCCTTGGCCGCGATCACGTGCTCCAGCGGGCCACCCTGGGCGCCCGGGAATACTGCGGAGTTGAGCTTCTTCTCGATCTCGGCGTTGGCACGGGCCAGGATCAGACCGCCACGTGGACCGCGCAGGGTCTTGTGCGTGGTGGTGGTCACGACGTCGGCGAACGGCACCGGGTTCGGATACACACCCGCAGCAACCAGACCGGCGACGTGAGCCATGTCGACGAACAGGTAAGCGCCGACCTTGTCAGCGATTTCGCGGAAGCGCGGGAAGTCGAGGATCTGCGAGTAGGCCGAGAAACCGGCAACGATCATTTTCGGCTTGTGCTCGACCGCCAGGCGCTCGACTTCGTCGTAGTCGATCAGGCCGTTGGCATCGATACCGTATTGAACGGCGTTGTACAGCTTACCCGAGGAGGAAACGCTGGCGCCGTGGGTCAGGTGACCGCCATGGGCCAGGCTCATGCCCAGAATGGTGTCGCCACCTTGCAGCAGAGCCAGGTAAACAGCAGCGTTGGCCTGGGAACCAGCGTGCGGCTGAACGTTGGCGTAATCGGCGCCGAACAGTTCCTTGGCACGGTCGATGGCCAGTTGTTCAACCACGTCCACGTATTCGCAACCACCGTAGTAACGCTTGCCCGGATAGCCTTCGGCGTACTTGTTGGTCAGGACCGAGCCTTGAGCTTCCATCACCGCTGGGCTGGTGTAGTTTTCCGAAGCGATCAGCTCAATGTGTTCTTCCTGACGCTGAGCTTCTTGCTCCATGGCGGCAAAAAGGTCGGCGTCGTACTTGGCAATAGTCAAATCACGGCTGAACATGGCGGTCCTCAAGGATCGGGGGCAGAAAAGGGGGGCATTCTAACCCAACCGCTTTTGGATGACATATGAAACGACGTCATGTCGCAGACAAGTGGCGTTCATGACAGATGTGCGGTGCTTTTGCCGGCCCCTTCGCGAGCAAAAGGGGCATTGATCGTTCCCACGCTCTGCGTGGGAATGCAGCCCGTGACGCTCCGCGTCACCTGCCGAAGCGGACGCAGAGCGTCCAGTGAGGCATTTCCACGCGGAGCGTGGGAATGATCGAAGGCTGCGATCTTTTCGGGCGCGCCGCAGATCGTCAGTCGAACATGAACAACGCATCGTTACAGAACTGCGCCTCGAACCGCCCCGCCGGCATCGGCCGGCCGAACAGATATCCCTGCACCTCATCGCAGCCATGCTCGCGCAGGAAGTCCAGTTGCTCATGGGTTTCCACACCCTCGGCGATCACCGCCAGGTTCAGGCTGTGGGCCATGGCGATGATCGCCCGGGCGATCTGCGCGTCCTGTTCGCCGGACGGCAGGCCGTCGACGAAGGTGCGGTCGATCTTCAGCACGTCGATCGGGAATTGCTTGAGGTAGTTGAGCGATGAATAACCGGTGCCGAAGTCATCGACCGCGATGCTCAGGCCGAGGTTCTTCAGCCCGGCAAGAATCTGCATCGCCTCGCTGACTTCGCGCATCAGGATGCTTTCGGTCAGTTCCAGTTCCAGACACGCCGGCGGCAGGCCGGTTTCGCGCAGGATCGTCGCGATTCGCGTGCCCAACTGGCCGTCGGAGAACTGCCGTGCGGAAATGTTCACCGACACCTTCGGCACCCGCACCCGTTGCTGGTGCCAGGTTTTCAGCTGTCGACAGGCCTCGCTGATGACCCAGTCGCCAACGTCCACCACCAGGCCGAGCTCTTCCAGCACCGGAATGAAATCCCCCGGCGGCACCAGCCCACGACGCGGATGGCGCCAGCGCAGCAGCGCTTCGGCGCCGGTCAGGCGCTTGCCGTCGCCACTGAACTGCGGCTGGTAATACAGGACGAATTCGTTCTGCTCCAGCGCATGGCGCAAATCGCTTTCCAGTTCCAGGCGCTCCAGCGCACTGGCGTTCATGTCGGCCTGATAGAACTGGAAGTTGTTCTTGCCGCGTTCCTTGGCGTGGTACATCGCCGTGTCGGCGTTCTTCATCAACTGGCTGAGTTCATTGCCGTCCTGCGGACTCAGGGCGATGCCGATACTGGCGGTGACGAAGAACTCGCGGCCCTCAAGCACGAACGGCCGCACCAGGCTGGCGAGAATCTGCTCGGCCACGTGAATCGCCCGGTTCAGCGCCAATTCTCGGTTGGAGCGATGCTGCAGCAGCAGGGTGAATTCGTCGCCGCCCATGCGCGCCACGGTGTCATCGTCATCGACGCAGGCCAGCAGGCGCGTGGCCATGTCCTTGAGCATGCGGTCGCCGGCGGCGTGGCCCAAGGAGTCGTTGATCGGTTTGAAACGGTCGAGGTCGAGGAACATCAGCACCACCCACGACTTCTGCCGTTCGGCCGCTTGCAGCGCGGTGTGCAGACGATCCTGGAACAGCGTGCGGTTCGGCAGGTGGGTGAGGGCGTCGTAATAGGCGAGGCGGTGGATGCGCTGCTCGCTGGCCTTGCGCTCGCTGATGTCGCTGAAGAAACACACGTAACTGGCCAGATCGCCCTCATCGTCAAGCACGGCAGTAATGCCGACCCACGCCGGGTAATGCTCGCCGTTACGGCGCTTCATCCACACTTCGCCTTCCCAGGTGCTGTGCTCGTGCAACTGCTTGAGCACGTAGCGCAAGTGCGCGTCCTGTTGCTCGTCGACGGTGAGCATGTTCGGCAACTGGTCGAGCACTTCGCCAACGCTGTAGCCGCTGACCCGACTGAACGCTTCGTTGGCCTGGACGATGTAGCCGGCCGGGTCGGTGATCAGGATCGCCGAGGTAGAGTGCTCGAATACCGTGGCGGCCATGCGCAAGTCTTTTTCGGCACGGCGCTGCTGGCTGATATCGCGGCCGACGCCGAGCACGCCTTCGAACGCGCCGTGTTCGTCCCACACCAGCACCAGGCGCAGTTCGATCGGAATCTTGCGGCCGTCGGCGCGCAGGCAATCGAAGAGGAACAGCTGCGTTTGCACCTGACTGCGCAGCAATGCCAGTTGCTCGGGCTTGTCCAGCGCCTTGCTGACGCGGTCCATCAGCACATGAATACCGTTCAGTTGCCCGGGATTGGCGATGATCGATTGCCAGCCGTTCTGGAAAATCCATTCGGCGTTGTAACCGAGCACCGCCTGCACCGACGGGCTGACGTAGTTCAGCGAGAGCTTGCTGTCGGTGGAGAAAATCACGTCGCTGATGCTTTCGGCGAGCATGCGGTAACGCTGCTCGCTGTCACGCAGCGATTCGCTGGCCTCGATCTGTTCGGTGATGTCCTTGGCCACGCCGATGATCCGCGTGACCTGATCGTGCTTGTCCCGCGCCAGCGCCTGTTCACGGATGTCGAAGCGCCGCCACTTGCCGTCGCGATGGCGGAAGCGCAATTGGCATTGCAACAACTGGCTGTAACCGGCGTGACGCTGCAACTGCCGCGAACGATGGTAATGGTCGGCGTCTTCCGGGTGCAGGAGGATTTCCCAGAAGTACTCGCCCATCTGATGCAGTTCAGTGCGGTTGTAGCCCAGGGTCTGGCCGAGGTGGTGGTTGCTGAAAATCATCCGCTGGCTGATCACGTCCTGCACATACAGATGATCGGGCACGGTGCGCACCACGTCCGACCAGAAGCCTTCACGCTCCAGCAGCGACAGCTCGATCAGCTTGCGGCTGGTGATGTCGTTGATGCTGAGGATCACCGCTTTATAGTCGTGCTGCTCGCTCGGCAGGCGCAAAACCATCCACAGGTGCTGGTCGCGGCCATTGCTGTTGGGCAGTTTGATTTCCAGTTCCAGCTGCTTCTGCTGCTGCAGGACGGCGTCGAGGATCTGCTGACCGATCGCGCACTGCGGATGGCGCTGGCCATCGATCAGCAGTTGCCAGGCATCGTCGCAGGAATGCACATCGAGCAGTTGCAGGGCGACCTGGTTGACTTCGGTGACGCGCATTTCCGCGAGCAACTGCTGGCGCTGCTGCGGTTGGTCGAGCCAGGCCTTGAGCTGGTCACTGGTCTGGATCTGCGCCTTGTCGAACATCTGCTTGAGGCCGGACAGGTCAAGCACGCACAAGGCCACGCCGGTGCCTTCGAAAATATCCTGATAACGCCGCCGGCCTTCATGTACCTGGCGCTGGCGCCGACGCATGTTCAGCAGCGCGATCACCGGCAACATCGAGAACGCCAGGCCGAGCAGGCATTTGCCGATGAACGCCGGCAGCAATTCTTCCAGTACGCGCTGGCGGTCGAACAGCCCGCGCAATTGCCAGTCGCTGCTGCTCAGCGGCACGGTCAGCACGGTGTTGGCGACATCGTCAGGCGTCAGCCCGCCAGCCTTGACCGAGGGCAGCCCGGCATCGCGGCTGATGATCTGGTGATTGAGGCGATTTTCCACCAGCCACAACGGGCGCAGGGCGGTGGCGTCCTGTTTGGTCAGCGAATCGAAGAAGGTTGGCGTCAGGCGCAAGGCCCAGTAACCGCGACTGCTGCCGCTGGCCTGATGCAACAGCAGATGCACCACCGAGCCGTCATCGGCATTGCTGAAGTAATGCGCCTGGGCACGGCTGCGGCGTACCAGTTCGGTCAGGTAATCGGCGTCGGAACTGTCGGTGGCGCTGTCGCTGATGATGCGGCCGGAGGGCGAGAGCAGGGCCATGCTGCGCAGATCGGGCAGCGAACGCTGCAACTTGCGCAGGAGCATCTGCTGTTCGTCGGCGGTTTGCGGTTGTTCGACGATCGGTAGCAGATTGAGGGCGATTTGCGCGTTCAGCGCCATGTTCAGGCTGACCTGAGCGGCGAGGTCGGCGGTGTAGTCGATGGTGTATTGGCGCTGATTTTTCTGAGTTTCGCGCAATTGATCGAGCAGTTGCCAGAACAGCAACGCGAGCAATAACAGCACGAGGGTGGCCAGCGCACCCTTTAATGTCCCGCGCAGGGGCGAGCCGGGCGCCGGTGGGGTGCTGCTCACAGAGGCTGGCGGAGTGACATTGGTCAAGCTGTGATCCTGCGATTTGGCTGGACTGGCGCGACGTGCACTATAAGCCGGACGCCCGAAGGGCGGCTAGCATGCCTTGACTCGTGGCGAAGTGCCAGCCCCTCTCGGCTGGACTGCCTTCCAGCATTAAGGTAGCTTTGCCGGTTAGACCGGGGGCGTTCCAGCCCCTACAATCAGACTTTTTCCAGCGCGCACGCATTGATTGCGATCAAGTGAACGACGCGCACAGTCTGGCCAGGCATCGCCTGCGCTCCAATCATTCATCTGTCACTGACCCAAGGTTCTCCATGGCTCAATACGTCTTCACCATGCATCGGCTGGGCAAAGTTGTTCCGCCGAAGCGGGAAATCCTCAAGAACATTTCGCTGTCCTTCTTCCCCGGCGCCAAGATCGGCGTGCTCGGCCTCAACGGTTCGGGTAAATCCACGCTGCTGAAAATCATGGCCGGCGTCGACACCGAGTTCGAAGGCGAAGCCCGTCCGATGCCGGACCTGAACATCGGTTACCTGCCGCAAGAGCCGCAGCTCGACCCTGCCAAGACCGTGCGTGAAGTGGTCGAAGAAGCGGTCAGCGTGATCAAGGATGCGCAAGCGCGTCTGGACGAAGTCTACGCGGCCTACGCCGACCCGGATGCCGACTTCGACAAGCTCGCCGCTGAACAGGCCAAGCTCGAAGCGATTCTGCAGGCCAGCGACGGCCACAACCTCGAGCGCCAACTGGAAGTCGCCGCTGATGCGCTGCGTCTGCCAGCCTGGGACGCGAAAGTCGAACACCTGTCCGGTGGTGAAAAGCGTCGTGTCGCCCTGTGCCGTCTGCTGCTGTCCGCGCCGGACATGCTGCTGCTCGACGAACCGACCAACCACCTGGACGCTGATTCGGTGGCGTGGCTGGAGCATTTCCTCCACGACTTCCCGGGCACCGTGGTCGCGATCACGCACGACCGTTACTTCCTCGACAACGTCGCCGGCTGGATTCTGGAACTCGACCGCGGCGCGGGCATTCCTTACGAGGGCAACTATTCGGGCTGGCTCGAAGCCAAGTCCGATCGTCTGGCCCAGGAATCCAAGCAGCAGTCAGCTCATGAAAAAGCCATGAAGGAAGAACTGGAGTGGGTGCGCAAAGGCGCCAAGGCCCGCCAGTCGAAATCCAAGGCACGTCTGCAACGCTTCGAAGAAATGCAATCGCAGGAATTCCAGAAGCGCAGCGAGACCAACGAGATCTACATCCCGGCCGGTCCACGCCTGGGTGACAAGGTCATCGAGTTCAAGAACGTCACCAAGGGCTACGGCGATCGCGTGCTGATCGACAACCTGTCGTTCTCCATGCCGAAGGGCGCCATCGTCGGCGTGATCGGCGGTAACGGTGCCGGTAAGTCGACGCTGTTCCGCATGCTGATGGGCAAGGAAACTCCGGATTCGGGCAGCATCGAAATCGGTGAAACCGTGCAACTGGCCTGCGTCGACCAGAGCCGCGAGGACCTCGACGGCAGCAAGACCGTGTTCCAGCAGATTTCCGACGGTTCCGACCAGATCCGCATCGGCAACTACGAGATCCCGTCGCGCACCTACGTCGGCCGCTTCAACTTCAAGGGTGGCGACCAGCAGAAGTTCGTCAAGGATCTGTCCGGTGGTGAGCGCGGTCGTCTGCATCTGGCGCTGACCCTGAAGGAGGGCGGCAACGTTCTGCTGCTCGACGAACCGTCCAACGACCTCGACGTGGAAACCCTGCGTTCGCTGGAAGAAGCCCTGCTCGACTTCCCGGGCGCCGCCATTGTGATCTCTCACGATCGGTGGTTCCTTGACCGTGTCGCCACGCACATCCTGGCGTACGAAGACGACTCGCAAGCGGTGTTCTTCGAAGGCAACTACACCGAGTACGAAGCCGACCGCAAAAAACGCCTCGGCGAAGCAGCGGCCCAGCCTCACCGGGTACGTCACAAGAAACTGGCCTGATATCGGGTTGGTTGCAGAAAGAGCGGAGCCTTCGGGCTCCGTTTTTTTTGCCTGAGTTTTTTCAGTCAACCCAGGCGCGGCGATTCGCGAGCAGGCTCGCTCCCACAGGGGTAACGCATTCCAAATGTGGGAGCGAGCCTGCTGGCGAAGACAGTGTAACTGTTGGTGCAAGTCTTGAATCTGTGCTCCCCACTCAGGTGCAAAAACGGATCAAAAACCCCTCGGATTTATATCCTGTGCACCATTTAATTTCATAACTGCGACATCTTGCTCTGTTCCTGTGCGCAATTCGTTTGTTACAGTCCGGCCCAATCTCCTCCAACGACAATAAATTTGCCGAGACTTTGCCCATGATCGAATCCGTCGAATCCTTCCTTGCGCGCCTGAAAAAACGCGACCCGGATCAACCCGAATTCCACCAGGCTGTCGAAGAAGTCCTGCGCAGTCTGTGGCCGTTTCTTGAAGCCAATCCGCATTACCTGACTTCGGGGATTCTCGAGCGCATCTGCGAGCCGGAGCGTGCGCTGGTGTTTCGCGTGTCGTGGGTCGACGATCAGGGCAAGGTCGAGGTCAATCGCGGCTTCCGTATCCAGATGAACAGCGCCATCGGCCCGTACAAGGGCGGCTTGCGTTTTCATCCGTCGGTGAACCTCGGCGTGCTGAAATTCCTCGCCTTCGAGCAGACCTTCAAGAACTCGCTGAC
>NZ_RCOA01000047.1:0-13349 GCF_004307585.1 Pseudomonas sp. Sample_20
AGGCGCGTGGGATGTATGCGGTGACGGCGGATACCAAGAATGAAGAACTGCTGGCGGATGCGAGTGAAACGCTTGCTTCGGCGAAGACGATTGCTCAGGACATTTCCAGTTTGTTGCCAGCGCCGCAGCGTCGGGCGTTGTTGGGGGTCGCTCAACTGATCATGTTGGGGGAGCTGGCGGTGAATCGGGTGATGGATAATCTTGAATTGCCGGGCTAAGACTGACGCCTTCATTCTGCTGCTCTTACCCTCAAAAAAATTACGAGAACTGGTGACTAGATAGGGGCGGAGCTGTTAACAAATCCGTCCCCAAACCACGTTCTCAAAGCCAGTCCCCAGAGACATTACCTAAAGGTAGCCTTGTTTTGGTCGTCTGGCTGAATCTCAATTCGCGCGTTTTGCAAAAAAGAGATTGGTCGTCCCACAGATCCTTGTGTCTCGACCAATGCGGTTGTGCGCATGTCTATCATCGACGCAGAAGCAGCGCATATATGAGCTTTCGGATCTTGGGGAAGGTTCGAAACCCACCAAACCCATATTCATCCAAGCTTTTCTTTTGATACCATCGCGCCACCACCAGGGAGGCGATATGGCAAAGCGGAGTGGATTCGAAAAGGTAATCCGAGCAATTGCCCGGGAGTCAGCAAAACAGCAACGGTTGAATGAGTCAGAGCGTCGCGCGGCAGTACGCGCAGCTGATCGTGCCGAACGGCAGCAGCTTAAAGCTCGCGCGATTCGCGAGCGTGAGCAGGTACGATACGATCGCGAATCTGAGCGAGCGGCAAAGCAAAACTACTTGGAATTTCGTGAGCAGGAAGTCCGAGATGGAAACGCAACCATTCGGTCTTGGATAGAAGGATTGGAGTCCATCTTGTCGGCGTCTTTGATGGTAGACGATACCGTCACATTTGATTCCCTTCGTGTTTTGGACAATCCGCTTCCGTTTGCTCCAGCGAAATCATTGACCACCGTTGTCGAGGGCCCTTCGTTAGAGTTCTTTACGTCGAAGGTTCCTCCCTTGCCTTGGTATCTTTCGTTCATACCAAGCTTCAAAGCCAGGCACATCGACCGATTAAGAATTGCCACAGAACAGTTCAACTCAAGCGAGGAGGAGCATAAGGCTCTGAATGCCCAGCGCTTGGAGGCGCTGAGAAGTGCGCGTGAAGTCTATGAAAGTGGTGTATCCGCGCTACTCGAAAAAAAGGCACTACGTGATTCCGAAGTCGATGCGTTCCGTTACTCCTACTATGAGGGCGATCCCGAATCGATAGTTGCATATTGCAGCATGGTGCTAGAAACATCTGATTACCCAGAAGGCTTCCCGCAGAATTTTTCGCTGGCATTCGTCCCTGAATCCAAACAACTAGTGGTTGAATACGAACTGCCTTCGCCGGAAATCATTCCTGAAGTAGCAGAATACCGTTATATAAAATCCAAGGACGAAATTACCACTAAGCTTCGTAAAACGGCGGAAACGAAGTTTCTGTATTCTGATCTCGTCGCAAGTATTGCACTTAGATGTCTCCATGAGCTTTTCGAAGCAGATCAAGGAGAGTTCATAGAGGTCTGCTGTTTCAATGGCTACATAAACAGTATCGATCCTGCCACGGGACGGGCAGTGCAACCTCATCTCGTTTCTGTGCGCACCACGCGCGAAATCTTTATGGAAATCGATCTAGCGCGAGTCGATCGTGCCGTCTGTCTTAAAAATCTTGGTGCACACGTCTCCCGGGCGCCAAGCGAAGCGCAACCGGTTCGACCAATAATTGAGTTCAATATGGTCGACAAGCGTTTCGTAGACCAGCAGGATCTGGTATCGCAACTCAGTTCAGCCACCAATCTTATGGATCTGAATCCCTACGAATTTGAAGCTCTTGTCGCGAACCTCTTCGGGAAGATGGGGTTAGAGTCTAAGCTCACCCGATCCTCACGTGATGGAGGAGTCGACTGCATTGCTTACGACCCTCGTCCCATATTAGGTGGCAAGGTTGTTATCCAGGCAAAACGATATAAGCATACCGTCGGCGTTTCTGCAGTTCGGGACCTCTACGGGACAATGATGAACGAGGGCGCCAATAAAGGAATTTTGGTCACGACCAGCGGCTACGGTCCAGATGCGTTTGAGTTCGCTAAAGACAAGCCAATCGAATTGATTGAGGGCGGAGGACTTCTTTTTCTTCTTCAGGAAATTGGAATCGAAGCTCGGATTTTGATGCCCGTGGAGTAATCGAGATTTGCGGTTCATCGTAGATATTCCTTACACGACTCACCCTCTAAAAAGCGGACTGGTCACTCCCGCCATTTTATCTCGGCTATTCGCATAAGCGGGCGGGTCGAGTTAGGGGGACGAGGCGTGACTAGCCCTCGATAAACACAAGCGTTTAAAAAGACATCTCCAGTCACTTTCCCAGGCTACATATCCTTGCGCCTTTGCCTACAGCTACGCCAGAATCCGCCGGCTTGTGCGCCTAGGGGGCGGGATCTATTGTGGTGCGGTCGCTGACGAATCAGTGATCGGATTTGACCGTCCGCCCAATATCAAGGCGCGCCAGCGTTCTGCACCTGTTCAGGCATTGTCTGAAATTCTGTTGCGGTGGCTGTGCGTGGGACACCTTCGGGTGTGCCGGATTCCTTGATGTCCGGTCGGTCAACCCGCGTACAGCTGCCACCCTGTTTGTTTGACCGCGAACGGTGGCGGCTCCAGTCATCAAGGAGCTTCACCATGATCAAACCAACACCCAACCCGCCCGAAACCGATCCCACGTCTCCCTACGAATTCTTCGATTCAAACAAGCTCCACGAAGCCGCTGACCGCGCGCTCGATCATTACCTGTCGCCAAACAATCTCCTGCCTCCGCCGCGTAAGGCGCGGGGGATGTATGCGGTGACGGCGGATACCAAGAATGAAGAACTGCTGGCGGATGCGAGTGAAACGCTTGCTTCGGCGAAGACGATTGCTCAGGACATTTCCAGTTTGCTGCCGGCACAGCAGCGGCGGGCGTTGTTGGGGGTTGCTCAACTGATCATGTTGGGGGAGCTGGCGGTGAATCGGGTGATGGATAATTTGGAGGTGGCGGGGTGATGTGATGTGCGGGGCGCCAGCGGGTAGATTTAGCGTTAGTGCTGGCGCCTTCGCGAGCAGGCTCGCTCCCACAGTTACTGTGTCGCTTTTGAATAAAACAGTCCCTTTTAAATGCCCGACTCAGCCTTAACAATTTCGGCCGAGAGCGTCCGCCGTTAGCGGCTGCGAGGTCCAATCAACACAGCCAAACCAGAAGGTAACGCCGTCGATGGCCATTCGCTGCCATACAACCATCTCCCTCCACCAGCTATCCTGCGCACCCAGCGAATGAAAGGAATCAGCTGTTTGGGCACAGCGTTTTAGGCTTTGTCCTACAGCCAGCACTTGGCCGTTTCGATAGCGTCAGGCTGTTGAACTCTCAAGTCGAGATTCCCCAAATGGACAAGGATGAGTCATGAGTGAATATGGAAATGTGCCAAGGCCTGCACTGCCTAACCCACCAAGAAAAAAGATTTACCGTGGCGTTGAACCGGTCGATCTGCACGCCAAGTACTGGGCGGAATACCCGGAGGCTCCAGCGGAAAAACCGGCTGCTGTTAAGGCGATAGCGGAGCCAGGATTTTATATCGTCCAACAAGTCATGCCGCGCTCCGCGTTAGAGGCGGCGTTGTTTGATAAGCCGGATATTGCAACGCTTGAGAAATTCACGCGTCTCAACCCCCACGTTACCGGCTACGCCAAGCCTGGTCAGCTCATTGTGCTGAGCGATCCGAACAATCCGCAGTGCACTCGTGAAGAAGCATTGCTCATGGAAGCCGCCCAGAAAGTGGACGCGGCACTCAAACCCATGAGCGACGAAGAAGCCAGCTTCATGGTTCAGTATCGGAGCCAGATAGAATCCGTCCTTTCGCAAGGCTCAACCTCAATCGGCGTTGGTGAGTCTATCTTTGCCAAGAACCTGGAAGACGTGAAGACCTCGCTGACGGAAATCGAAGCTCTGCATCAGAAAAGTTTTCAGCGTGATGGTCACTTGCGTAGCTCAGAGTTTTTCGCTGAGCGTGCGCGACTGTTTGCGAAGCTCGATAGACAGCTCAACGGCTTAACCCGAAAAGGCATCGGCTTCCCTGATCATCCAAGTCTGAAGTCAGCCCTCGGCATATCGAGCAAAAGCCTGGTTCATCACTGGAGTCTGGCTGGCGCGCCGGGACAGATTCCCGGTTACGCCACGCACGCGGAGGGTGTCGCCAGAGCAGCCAAGGTCGTAAAGTACGGCGGTTGGGTCGGCACAGCAGTGGGCGGCGGGGCGTCTTACATGAAGGTTCAGGAGGTCTGTGCGGCTGGCGACGTAGATGCATGCGAGAAGATCAAATATACCGAGGGCGGTAGTTTCATCGGGGGAGTAGCCGGCGGCGCTGCTGCCGGTGCGTTTTTGACCGGCTCCACGGCTGGAATTATCTGTGTCGGCTTGGGTGTACCTACAGGCGGCATGGCAACTTTGGCATGCGGCATTATTGTTGTCGCAGCAGGTTCATATGCTGGTGGCGCCCTCGGAGGCGCTACCAGCGAATGGGCTGGTGAGAGGATCTATGAGGCAGTGAAGTGAGTATGACGTTCGTTGATAAGGTACTTCTGTCCATTGCTGTCGCTGATATAGCAGGGCTTATTCTTTGGATAGGCATTTGTTTGCACTTGGCTTATACAAAGGTGGATTTGATGTTGGAGCATCTGAAAAATTGCTCAGCCATTATGTCTCGCGCTCCCCTTAGGCATGGTGGGCCTTGGGGGAAGCTTTTGCTGATCGGTGGCATTTCAGGGATTGTGACCTTCCCTGGGTTTTATTTGAAAAGGGGCGAGCTGAGTTCTGAAGATTTAGCCCGTTTTCCAGCTCCACTGAAACGAAAGCTCGCCGTGCTGCAATGGAGCGTGATTGGTCTGTTATTGGTCATGATCTGCTTTGGTATAGCTGTGAAGTCAGGTTTTGTTTAGCCCTGTTGTAATTTGCAGTCCCCAACGCTGGCATGGTTGCCCTTGATAAACACCGATGTTTAAAAAGACATCTCCAGTCACGCTCCCAGGCTACATATCCTTGCGCCTTTGCCTACAGCTACGCCAGAATCCGCCGGCTTGTGCGCCTAGGGGGCGGGTTCTATTGTGGTGCGGTCGCTGACGAATCAGCGGTCGGGTTTCGCAGCTCGGATCAATCAAGGCGCACAGCGCTCCAGTTCGTTGTCATTTTTGGCAGTGATGCTTTATGGCGGCTGTGCGCGGGATACCTTCGGGTATGCCGGGTTCCTTGATTCCCGGTCTGCGAACCTGCGTACAGCTGCCACCTCTCTTCGTTTCGCAGCGAAACGTGGCGGCTCCAATAATCAAGGAGCTTCACCATGATCAAACCAACACCCAACCCACCCGAAACCGATTCCACGTCTCCCTACGAATCCCTCGATTCCAACAAGCTCCACGAAGCCGCTGACCGTGCGCTTGATCATTACCTGTCGCCCAACAATCTCCTGCCTCCGCCGCGTAAAGCGCGTGGGATGTATGCGGTGACGGCGGATACCAAGAATGAAGAACTGCTGGCTGATGCGAGTGAAACGCTTGCTTCGGCGAAGACGATTGCTCAGGACATTTCCAGTCTGTTGCCGGCACAGCAGCGGCGGGCGTTGTTGGGGGTTGCTCAACTGATCATGCTGGGGGAGTTGGCGGTGAATCGGGTGATGGATAATTTGGAGGGTGGCGGGATGATTTAGAAGACGGGGCCAAGGCTTGATTTGGAGTAAGCTTTGGCGCCTTCGCGAGCAGGCTCGCTTCCGCGGGGGTTGGTGTGGATCGCTGGTTCTGTGGCCGGCGCTGAAGTTCATGATAGTGGGTCGGTTGCTGTCTTTAGAACGTTAAAGGAATTCACTCGATGGACTCATATTTGAACGGGGAGTCAACCGACCTCGCGGAGTTGGTGATGGAGTTTTCAACTACGATTTGGAACTGGTACGGGCAGAGCGAGTACCGACGAGTTCTTGCTGTTTGCTTGGCAATTCGGGGGCTTACCTTCTTGGCTATGAATGCTGATGAGCAGCGACAAACGATTCCTGGTTGCCCAGCCTGTGAGGTTTGGTCGAAAACAATGCTGCCTTTGCATGAAGCACTAACAGTATGTGGGGCCGCGATGCAAAAGGATGTTCGGGGTGGACTGCAGCATGTCTGGGACTTGTGCAGTTCCTTGCCTGAGTCGGCTATCCATTGCGATGATCGGTCGATATTTGATCAATGTGAATGGCAGCCTCTACGGGAAGCCGCTAATCAGGCTCTAGCTTTCGTAGACGCGGAGAAAATGTCCCCTTATCTGGATGAACTAATTTCGGATTGTCGAAGTGCCATGGTTCAGTCGTGATCAAAACCCACACCCAACCCGCCCGAAATCGATCCCACGTCTCCCTACGAATTCCTCGATTCCAACAAACTCCACGAAGCCGCTGACCGCGCGCTCGATCATTACCTGTCTCCAAACAATCTCCTGCCGCCGCCACGTAAGGCGCGTGGGATGTATGCGGTGACGGCGGATACCAAGAATGAAGAACTGCTGGCTGATGCGAGTGAAACGCTTGCTTCGGCGAAGACGATTGCTCAGGACATTTCCAGTTTGCTGCCGGCACAGCAGCGGCGGGCGTTGTTGGGGGTTGCTCAACTGATCATGTTGGGGGAGCTGGCGGTGAATCGGGTGATGGATAATTTGGAGGTGGCGGGGTGATGTCGTTGGCCTTGGTCCGGCGCTGGGCCTTGGGATTTTAGGTGCGGTAGAAGAGCCCCTCACCCCAGCCCTCTCCCGGAGGGAGAGGGAGCCGACCGAGGTGTCTTGCGTTTTACATCGACCTGAGCGTGCGCGTTGATTATGGATTTGTGATGCTGCGTTCTGGTCGGTGTGATTCTGGTGTATTGCCGGAGTTTCCATTGCTGCATAGCTGCGTATGCCTGAGACCTGTAGACACTCGAGTAAAAGAGCCCCTCACCCCAGCCCTCTCCCGGAGGGAGAGGGAGCCGACCGAGGTGTTTTGCGTTATACATCGACCTGGAAGACCTTAGCGACTATGGCTTTGCTGGGCTTCAGCAATGCTGGATTCAGAGCGATGCGTTCAGCTCGGCGTATCTCTCGAACATCCCCGAATCGGTTCCCTCTCCCTCGGGAGAGGGCTAGGGTGAGGGGCTTCCCGGCCGTGGCAACAGGGTCTCCAGTCTGGCCAACGGCGGCGCATCCTGGTTGCGATCAAATACTTGGATTCCAACCTTGAGCAACCGTCCATTCTCTGCGCTAGCGATCACCTGTTCACAGCGCAACAACAATCTTCCTTGATCACATTCAACAGCCTTCATCCCATTCGGCAATCGCCCCTCCAGCCGTAGCTCAGCCATCCGGCTCTGCGCGGCAATCATCGCCACCGACCGATCCCTTAAAACCCCACTGCTCTGAGTCATCAACCCCGCCACACGCACGGCGGCGGACATGGCGACGGCGATGATCGCCAGTGCCACCAGCACTTCAATCAGGGTGAATCCTTCCTCTCGCGTTCGCGCGCGCATACATGGCCTAAAAGCAAAACCCAGCCCTCGACGCTAACCCCCGTCCTTGACGGCTTGACGACGGAAACACCCGAGGATTTTCAACATCCCTGACATATCTTCTTGCAACACTGCGCGTCGAATTCGGATCAAGCCAGGGAATGTCGAGATGGATATCGCACCTTTGAACACGCTCAGTCAGTCGCCGCGCACACCGCGTAGCCAGCAGGGTTTTACCTTGATCGAGATCATGGTGGTGGTGGTGATTCTGGGGATTCTGGCGGCGATGGTGGTGCCCAAGGTGCTCGACCGGCCGGATCAGGCGCGGGCGACGGCGGCGAAGCAGGATATTGGTGGGTTGATGCAGGCGTTGAAGTTGTATCGCCTCGATCACGGCACGTATCCGAGCATGAATCAGGGGCTGAAGGTGTTGGTCGAGCGGCCGGCGGATGCGAAGAACAGTAACTGGCGTTCGTATCTGGAGCGTTTGCCGAATGACCCGTGGGGCCGGACTTATCAGTACCTCAACCCGGGCGCGAATGGCGAGGTCGATATCTTTTCCCTCGGCGCCGATGGCCAGCCGGACGGCGATGGCGTGAATGCCGATATCGGTTCCTGGCAGTTGTAAGGCCGGCCGTGAACACAGGTTCGCTCAATGGGGCGAAGCAACGGGGCATGGCGATTATCAGCGCGTTGTTGATTGCCGCCGTGGTGGCGGTGATTGCGGCGGGGATGTTGACGCGCCAGAGCGTGGCGACCCGGGCGCTGGAGGCCGATCAGCAGCGGGTGCAGGGGCGTTGGGTCGCGCAGGGTGGTCTGGAGATCAGCCGGCAGTTGCTCTGGGATGCGCGCCTGCGTGATCCGTTGACCCGGCGTGATCAGCCTTGGGCGCAGCCGTTGTTGGCGGCGGGTTTTGCCGGGCGGCTGGAGGACGAGCAGGGCAAGTTCAACCTGCGCAATCTGGTCGCCAATGAGCGCATCGATGAGGCGCAGGTGCAGGCGTTCGAGCGCTTGTGTGAACTGATCGGTGTGAGTGCCGTTGTCAGCCAGCGCATCCGTCAGCGGGTGATTGCCGGTTATCCGCATTTGCTGAATGCGCAGATTGGTGCGACGGGCAAAGCGGGTTTCGACAGTGGCCGCGCGACTTCGCCGGATGCCGATCACAAACCGCAACCGCCGAAGGTGCCGATGCTGCGCACGCTGGATGATTTGCGCAGCGTCGAAGGCGTGTCCGATGCGCTGATCGGCCAACTGGCGCCGTACGTGACGGTGATTCCGGCGACGACGTGGATCAACGGCAACACCGCCACGGCGCAGGTGCTGGCGGCGTATGTGCCGGGGCTTTCGCTGGAGCGGGCGACGGCGTTGATTGCCGAGCGTGACGCCGGGCGCTGGTTTATCAATCGCGGCGATTTCGTGAACCGCTTGCGCATGCCGCAGCTGGAAATGAGCAGCGTCAAGGTCGGTATCACCAGTGACTGGTTTCGTTTGCGCGGTGAGGCGCGGCGTGATCAGCGCCGGGTCAGCCTCGACGCTTTGCTGCACCGCAGCGAGGATCGGCTGCCGCAGGTGATCTGGTCGCGGGTGGGCGCATGAGCCAGTTGCGCGTCGCGTTGCCGCCGCTGGCGGAGCTGGAGTTGCACAGCGAAGTGAGTTGCGCCTGGCTGGATCGTCACGGGCAGGTCAGTCGTGAGGAACGGCTCACCCTGCGCCATTTGGGACAGCAGCCGAAACAGCTGCCATTGCTGTGCTTTCTGCATCCGGCTGACAGCCTGCTCGCCAGCATTGATCTGCCGCCGCTGCCCGCGAACAAAACGGCGGCCGCTGTTCAGTGCGCGGCGCAGGCGTTGATGCTCGGCGACAGCAGCCAGATGCATATCGGCCACAGCCCTCGTGATGCGAGCGGGGAGGTGCAAATCGCCTGGGTGGCGCGGCAGCATTTGCAGCGTCTGGCTGCGGTGCTCAAGCAGGCGGGTTTGAGTCTGCGCGGTTTGTATCCGGCGCCGTATAGCCTGCCAGTGGCGCCCGGTGTTGTCGCTTGCGTGGCGGACGGTCATTTGCTCCGGCGCGAGAGTTTGAACAGCGCGCAGGTTGAGCCGTTGCTCGGTGACGAAGTTGATGAGGCATCGTTTGAAGCCGGATCAGCACAACGCTGGATCGGCCCCTTGCCCGGTTGGGGTTTGCACGGTGGTCTGCAACAAACCGGCGGCGAGCAACGCGGCTGGGGGCGCGCTGTCGGGTGTGTGGCTTTGG
Source organism: Pseudomonas sp. Sample_20 (assembly GCF_004307585.1). Taxonomy (NCBI): domain Bacteria; kingdom Pseudomonadati; phylum Pseudomonadota; class Gammaproteobacteria; order Pseudomonadales; family Pseudomonadaceae; genus Pseudomonas; species Pseudomonas sp. Sample_20. Next base: position 9,826 of record NZ_RCOA01000047.1, read on the forward strand.
CGGTGGTGGTCTGGGTGATTGGCCTGAATCTCTACGCCGCCCGCGAAGCGCGGCAGGGCCAGCAGCTCAAGGCGCAAATGAGTCAGCGGGTGAAGCAGGCCTTTCCCGAATTGCCGGTGATTCTCAACCCGCTGCAACAGGCCCGTCAGCAACTGGAGCAGCGGCAAAAAGGCGCGGTCGATGATCCGGCGCAGAACTTCAATCGGCTGGTATTGCAGGCCGGCACGGGCATGCCGTTCATGGCCGGCAGTGTCGAGCGCCTGACCTATCGCGACGGCGCCTTGCAACTGGCGTTGCTAAGCGATGCGAACCGTGGCGGCAACGACAAGGACTGGCAAAGCACGTTGGCCCAGGCCGGCATCAGCGTCACTGCCGATGACGCAGGCTGGACGCTGCGGCCGAGCGATGAATCCAGCGCAAACACCAACGAAGACGACGACAGCGGAGCAGACGATGAGTAGGGCGACGCTGGCGATTTACCGTGGACGCTGGCAGCGCTTGCGCAGCCAGTTGCGGGCGCGTTGGCAGCCGTTGGCGCTGCGTGAAAAACGCATGGTCGCCGGCATGGCGCTGGTGCTTGTGGGTCTGTTGATCTGGCTGACGCTGGTCAAACCGCCGTTGGCCACGATCACTTTTTGGCAGAGCGAAACGCCCAAGTTGCGCGCGCAAACCGAGGCGCTGGAAGTGCTGTTGCGCAGCGTCAATGTGCGGCCGCAGGGGCAGAGCGTTGACCAGTCGCTGGAGCAAAGTCTGCAAGCGGCGGGGCTCACCGGGCATTACCAATTACAAGCGGCGGAGGGCGGTGCGTGGCAGTTGAATGTCGACGCCGCGCCGGCCGATGCGCTGCTCGACTGGCTGCTCAGCCAGCCATCACAACTTTCTCTGCAGGTGGTCGAGGCGCAGTTGCAACGCGCAAGCGCGGCCTCGACCGATGTCACCGCCGGCACTTTGTCAGGCACCGTTCGCATGGATCAGGCGCAGGGCGCTAAGGAAGCTTCATGAAGGAGTCACGCTGCAAACCGGCACGTCTGGCGCTGCCGTTGTTGCTGATGGCATTGAGCGCGTGCAACAGCACCACGGCGCCGCAGAATCAGCCGCCGCTGTTGGTCGACAGCGAACTCGGGCGGCCGCTGGCCAACACCCAGCGCAGCGGCGATGCGGTGGCCGATCGCGAACGGGCGCAGGCTCAGGCGCGGCCGGTGCCCAAGCAATTGCATAACATCAGTCAGCGTGGGCGCAGTGCTGGTGCTGCGCCGAGCGACACGGTTGCGCGCAATCCGTTGGGCGAGCAACCGGTGACGCTGAATTTTGTCGAGGCGGATATTCAGGCGGTGGTGCGGGCGCTGTCGCGGGCCACCGGGCAGCAGTTTCTGGTCGATCCACGGGTCAAGGGCAATCTGACGTTGGTCTCGGAAGGTCAGGTGCCGGCCCGTCAGGCCTACGACATGCTGCTGGCGGCGTTGCGCATGCAAGGCTTCAGCGTGGTCGATGTCGGCGGCGTGGCGCAGGTGGTTCCCGAGGCCGACGCGAAGCTGCTCGGCGGGCCGATCTACAGCGCCGACAAACCGGCCGGCAACGGCATGCTCACGCGCACGTTTCGCCTGCAATACGAGAACGCGGTGAACCTGATCCCGGTGCTGCGCCCGATCGTTTCGCCGAACAATCCGATCAATGCCTATCCGGGCAACAACACCGTGGTCATCACCGATTACGCCGAGAACCTCACCCGCGTCGCGCAGTTGATCGACAGCATCGACACGCCGAGCGCGATCGACACCGATGTGGTGCAGATCCAGAACGGCATCGCTGCCGACATTGCACCGATGGTGGCGGACTTGCTCGACGCGCCGGGCAATGATCCGACGCAGAAAATCGCGGTGATTGGCGACCCGCGCTCGAACACCATCATCATCCGCGCCGGCAGCCCCGAGCGCACCGAGCTGGCGCGCAACCTGATCTACAAACTCGACAACGCGCAGAGCAATCCGAGCAATCTGCACGTGGTTTATCTGCGCAACGCCCAAGCGGCGAAACTGGCGCAGGCCTTGCGCGGTTTGCTTACCGGCGAGAGTGACAGCGGCAGCAGCGACGCGGCGCGGTCGGTGCTCAGCGCGATGGGCAGCAGCACCGGCGGCAATGCCGGGCAGAACGGCCAGAGCAGCACGCCGAGCACTGGCACTTCACCGACGACTGGCAGCGGCGCAAGCGGCGGCAGTTATGCGCAGGGCAGTGGCGGCGGCAGCAGCAGTGGCGGTACGCAGAGCAGTGAACAGAACGTTGCGTTCAGCGCTGGCGGGGTGACGATTCAGGCCGATGCCACCACCAACACGCTGCTGATTTCTGCGCCGGAGCCGCTGTATCGCAATCTGCGTGAGGTTATCGATTTGCTCGATCAGCGCCGTGCGCAAGTGGTGATCGAGAGTCTGATCGTCGAGGTCGGCGAGGACGATGCCAGTGAATTCGGTGTGCAATGGCAGACCGGCGATCTCGGCGGCAAAGGCGTGATCGGTGGCGCCAATCTGGGTGGCGCGGGGCTCAACACGGGCGCCAAGAACAGCATCGACGTGCTGCCGCAGGGTTTGAACCTTGGCTATGTCAACGGCACGGTCGACATCCCCGGCATCGGCAAGATTCTCGACCTGAAAGTGCTGGCCCGGGCATTGAAGAGCAAGGGCGGCACCAATGTGCTGTCGACGCCGAACCTGCTGACGCTGGACAACGAAGCGGCGAGCATTTTTGTCGGCCAGACCATCCCGTTTGTCAGTGGTAGCTACGTCACTGGCGGCGGGGGCACCAGCAACAACCCGTTCCAGACCGTGACCCGCGAAGAGGTCGGCCTCAAGCTCAACGTACGCCCGCAGATTTCCGAGGGTGGCACGGTGAAGCTGGATATCTATCAGGAAGTCAGCAGCATCGATGAGCGCGCGTCCAACAGCGTGATCGCCGCCGGCATCGTCACCAACAAGCGCGCGATTGATACCAGCATTCTGCTCGACGATGGGCAGATCATGGTCCTCGGTGGTTTGCTTCAGGACGGCTACAGCCAGAGCAATGATGCGGTGCCGTGGCTGGGCAGCCTGCCGGGCATCGGCGCGCTGTTTCGCAACGAACGCCGGGCGATCACCAAGACCAATCTGATGGTGTTCCTGCGCCCGTACATCATCCGCGACAGCGAAGCGGGGCGCAGCATCACCCTCAACCGCTACGACTTCATGCGCCGCGCCCAGGGCGGCTTGCAACCGGAACGCAGCTGGGCGATGCCCGACATGCAGGCGCCGCAGTTGCCAAGCGCAGCGCAAGGCGTGCCAGCGCCGGGGCCGACATCAAGCCCACGCGCCACGATCAAAGCCGTACCGATCGAAGGGAGCACCCGGTTTTGACTGAGATGATGATTGTGGCGAGGGGATTCATCCCCGCTCGGCTGCGTAGCAGCCGTAAAACCGGTACTCGCGATTTGCCTGGAGAAACCGGTTCTCAAGGTTTGGGTCTGCTTCGCAGCCCAACGGGGATAAATCCCCTCGCCA
>NZ_RCOA01000127.1:0-12957 GCF_004307585.1 Pseudomonas sp. Sample_20
GTTCGCGCAGCACTTCCTTGATCGTGGCTTGCAGCGCCGCTTGTTCCGCCGGGGTGGACACGGTGAAGGTCACGCCGCTGGTTCGCGCGGCGTCGAAGACGCGCAGGCGCAGGGCTTTGGGCAAGCGCTGGAACAGTTCGTCGAGGTCGGGGATTTTCTCGCCGGCAAGATCAAAACCTTCCAGCGCCCGGCTCAGGCCGAGGTTCAGCGCCGGGCTGTAGGTGTCCTGCACGGCATCGGCGAGGACGCGGCTGTGTGCGGGCAGATCGTCGAGGGCCGGCAGCTGCGGCTGCTCGATGCTCTGCAATTTGGCCAGCCAGTCCGGCAGGTTGTTGAACATCGCCATGCCGGCGTTGAACAGCGTTGAATATTGCCCGGCCTGTTCGGTCTGCAAGCGCAGCGGCAAGGTGTAAAACAGCGGGCGGGTCAGTTGCGGGTGTTGTTCGAGGTAACCGAGCATTTGCTCATTGGCCGCGTCGCTACGGCCGATGTCCTTGAGGCAAGCGTATTCGCTGGCGAGCGCCTGATCGATCTGCACTTGGCCGTCGAAATACCACGCCGAGCGATGGAAACGCCCGGCGCACAGCAGTTGCGCGCGGTCGGCGGTGATGCGTTCGAGCAGGCGATTCCAGCGTCCGAGGTTGTCGCGATGACTGTTCAGCACCTCGTCCATGGCCGGACGGTCGATCAGGTCATTGATGCCGCGTTTGCCGCTGAGCAACGGGCCGTCGAGCACGTCTTTCATGCGCCTGTTCTGATCCTTGCCGAGCTCGACCAGTGTGCTCAGATGACGCTCGACGAAATCGGCCGGGGCCACTTCGAGAAAATATTCACGGGTGTAAAAGCGTCGATCCGCCTCGGCGGTGACGCGAGCGTGCGCGGTGAAATCCGGGGCAACGCCGTCGAAGCGGTTCAGCGCCAATGACTCGTCCAAAGCCTTTTCGCGCTGTTGCTGCAGTTCAGGTCGAGCCTGGGTATCGGTCGGGACAACCTCACCACCCTTGTTCAAATAGTCGAGCAGCGCCTGCCGGGTATTTTCCCGATCCGGCTCGGGCAATTGCTCCAGTTCAGCGAACAATGCCTGGGCGCGCGGATCGTCGCTGGCCTTGGCCAGGGTGTCGAAATCCTGAGCGCCCAACTGGCTCAGCGACTCGATGTAACTGGCCAGCAGATAGTCGCGCTCGTTGTTGTCGGTGTTGCTCCACTGCTCGATCCAGCCGACTACCAGGTCCTGATAATCGGCCAGATCGCGCATCACGCCGAGGTCGTCGTTGACCAGCAGAAACAGCGTGTCGTCCTGATATGGTCCGCGCACCCGCCCGAGAAATTCGCCGATATGCGCCTCGCGAAAACGTCGCGGGTTTTCCCACAGATAGGGCTCACGCTCGTGCTCCGGCGCGTCGCTGACCTGCACCGCCGGCATCCGCGTGGCGTCCGCCTCGGCCAGCGGTTTCGCTGTGCAGGCCACTTCCGCCAGCCACTGTTTGGCCTGGGCCACGGTGAGCAGATGCTCGCCGCCGATCAGACAATGCACCGGGCCAAGATCGACCGCCTGCATGAAGTGCTCGCGTTCCTCCGCGCTGTCCAGCACCTGTCGGCACTTCGCCGCGCTCAACTGCACGTCGGCAAAGGTCACGTAAAGGGTGCTTTTGCGCGAGAAGATCAAAGCCGGACGTTCCTCGATGGCGCTGCGCTGCTCCTCGCTGACGCTTTTGCCGCGATGCAGCAATGCGCTGATCACGCCTTCAAGCACGCGGTATTCGTATAGCTCACCGCTGAGACTGTCGACGATGTACAGCCAGCCATCGCGCAGGCGGCGAATGCCCATGGGACGCGTGCTCAGGGTGTACGGCAGCGTGAGTTCGCTGCTGGGGTCGAAGGTTTTTTCCACCAGGCCGTACGCGAGGGGCAGCAGTTGCACGTGGGTGTTGCGCAAGGGGCAGGCGGCGGGGCCGATGATCGGGGCTTTGGACGCGGCGGCTGCCGCAAGGTTGGCGGGGTGCATCATTGAGCACATTTCCCTGTGTCTATTTGTGACAGAGAAATGTGCGTGTATCTGGAAAACGACAGCAGTCAGATCTTTCTGTGTTTTGCGTAGGAATCGAACACTCGGGATGAAACCTACAAGGGATCGTCCGAAATCTTACAGAGGTTACTTCGGATGAATCGTGAGTAACGCTGAAGGCCTACCCGCGCTCGCAAACCGACGCAGGGCAAACAGAGCCTTTAACAGGCGCATTGCCCGAGGATACGAGCTGTACCGCTCATCGAAACCGATTGTTCAACCCATCGATTGATTGACGCCAAAATAGTGGCCACCTAATATCATGCCGGCTGATGCGCTAGTGCAGAGACGCCAGCGACTCTTTGCGCTCATCCGCGCCGCTGTCCGGCCGAGCATGGCACCTGATCAGATCGATTATTGCCCGTTACAGGATCTTCTACATGGACGTTCGTCGTTCGTATTCCTCGCGCACCAGTCTCCTGCTCCTGTGGGCGAACTCATCAGTTCATTGGCATGCCCAACCGCGGACAGACGTTCCTGCTGGCAAACATCATGGTCTTGCAGCCACTATGAGCGCAGTCCGATGGCATCGTCGTTGCCAATCCCAGTATCTCGCTGGATCGTGCGGGTAATGGAGCAGAACCAGGGACAAAACAAGTTCTGATAAACAGAGGTCTGTCCCCCCGAGGTCATCCGCGGCGGAAAATCGTGTCTGGAGCCCATGCAATGCATCTGATCAACTCTTTACCCTTCGTCATCGACACTGAACCCTATGACGCGTGGAAGCAGCAATGGGCAAATCAGGAAGGCCTGGATATTCATTCGTATATCAACGACCAATGCCACCCGGAACAGATATTGATGTTTTCCACGTTGCTGTTCCCCACGTTCATCGTGTCTGAGGGAGGCGTCTTCCTCGAGCGGAATTTTTCACACGAAGCGTTCGCGCGCTGCGTGAACCTGGCCGCTGGCGACATGGCGGAGGTTGAGCGGCTTATGAATTATGTGAAGATTTATGATGTTTTTGGCCAATACGGAAATGGTGTATTGCCCAGAATATTTCTTCAGCTGTGCGAGATGATCGGGTTTGCCTGGCGAATGGTGTTGAAGGAGAAATTCCCGGACACATTATTCACTGTCGAGGTGTCGAACTCGGATGAGAATTACGGCCCGGTGGTTACGTTTTATCAAGTGAAACAATGATTGATCCCTTCCCAACGCTCGCTGATAAAAGATTTTTTCTTAATGTACCCGCCTCAAGACCGTGGGCGAGCTTTTTACATTTCTTGAGTTGAGCCACCAATACAATGCCTAAATTTTCCTGTGTGTGCGGTCAGATTATCAATTTGTCTCATGGTACGTCCGAGTTAGAGTTTTCAATGGTTGCCGAGCGAAAGATAGATGAGCTGGGTGCTGCCTTGGCAGACCGTTGGTTGTCTGAGGAAGAGTTCTATCAGCAGATAAGTGCGGGTGCTACTACTGTTTATCGATGCAATAAATGCGGGCGACTACATATTGATCAAGGTGGCGGAAACTTTTCTTCCTATATTAAGGAACTATGATAGAGCGCGCCACACGCTTTCGGGTAAGAGTGGGGACTGGATTGTTCGCCAGCAAGAGGCTTCAAATGGACTTTTCAATTGCGGAGTACGGAGCGGTCGGCCCTTTGAATGGCAAGTTGTCCAGAGGACAAGTGCGCGACATTCTTGGAGCCGGTTTCGAAGTGTTCTGGAAAACAGCTGACTCCTTGAATACTACGGATGCTTATTTTCAGCTCGACCTTCATGTCTACTACGACGCGCGAGATATGGTTAAAGGGGTAGAGTTTTTCGAAAGAAGCACGGTGTCCTGGAACGGCCACAAGCTGGTAGGCGAAACATCCACGGACGTGTTGGCTTTGTTTCGTCGCCACGGTATTGATCCCGTCATTGACGATGACGGATTTGAAGTCGGTGAGTTGGGTATGGGGTTTTACGTTGACGATGACGACGACTTGATCACCACTTTATATATCAATCTGCGCCGCGAAATTCATTTAACGGCGTCGTGCTCTAACATGAGCCAGAGATGATCATCTGCCCAAGATGTCAGCAGGATTACATTGTCTGTGCCCATGTCAAGGCCACTGGGAAAGAGTTATTCATGTGCCCAGAGTGCGACGCTACCTGGTTTTCAGTTGAGGCGATCGGCGTTGCGCCTTTTCTGGATTTTGGGACTTATATGGAAAGCATAGGCTTGTCGATGCTGTGGGACGAGTTGGACATTGTTTCCGATTCAGAAGACTCAAGAAATGACAGTGTTTGATCCGGCAATGAAGTGAGGTTGTTATGAAGGAGTTGTTCGGTCAGCCATACCGCCAGTCAGACCCTTATTGGATTGTCAAAGGGTATTTTGACAGGATGTATGATGATGGCCGTTTCATCGAGGCAGCCGGCTATATTGTTAGGCGTTGGGGGTTCAGTGTTGATGGAGCATACTGTAACTTCCCTGATGTAAATAGCTCATTTGAAGAGGGTCATTTCGAAGGAGTGGAGTTTTCTTATGGGTGTCCCTCTAGCGATGCAGACACAATTGTTGTCAGTGAAGAGGTTTGCATGGAATACCTTCGGCTAGCTTGTGATAAATACCTACAGCGCCATCCTGAAAGTAACGCTGAAGTAGATGTTCTCTTAAGTGGGAGCTATATCTGATAAGTAGAAGTGTTCCATTTGTCTAGCGCAGCCAAAAGATCTCCGATCAAGAGAAAGTTAAAAGATGAATGATTTCGAGTCAGTAAAGAAATTGATTATCCAGTTGGTTAAAGATAAAGCCGGTAATTTTGATGGTGACAGTTGGGAAGCTGATTACAAGCTGAACTGGGAAGACGAGTTAGCGGAAAGGCTAGCAAACGCTTTCTACAATATGTCCAGAGCGGCATCCGCCAAAGAAAATACAGATGATGTCATGTTGAAAGCCGCGTTACTGAATTCACGAACGGACTTCATGGATCTCGCCAATTTTTTCAGGGATATTTTCGACGATTTGGATGCACTGCTGCGCAAGCCAGTCTGGCCGGATATTCCAGAAGGATTTGATTATCAGGGCTACCACCAGCGAGTTATCCATAGGTGCAGAATGCGCAAGCCTGACCATCTTGGAAGGAATTGCGTATCTTTCTTGGTTCAGGGGATCCCGGCAAAAATGACAATGGTATTTAGTTTTTTAGGTCGCGGTGATCTGGGATTGATTCATGCTGGCATGTCCCGAGAAGAATCAAGGAAGGCGCTGGGTGGTCGGTTTGAGGCGTTTTACAAAGCCGAAGATTCGACAGTACCGACCGACGCTTACGATGATTTAGGCGTGCACGTTTACTTTGATGAGCGCTACCGGGTCTTTGGCGTTGAGTTTTTTAAATGGAGTGAGCTTGTTTGGGACAACCAAAAACTGGTCGGTGAGAATGCGCTTGTGGTTCGACAGTTTTTGGCCAAGCGAGGAGAGGTTCTGGTTTTCAATGATTCAGGCTTCAGTGCCACTGGCGTGGGTTTAAGGTTTTATGTGCCTGATTTCGAAGAAGACGACGCCATCGTTGAGGCTGTCTATGTAGAAGTTGGCGGCGCATGAGGAGAAGCGCGGGAAACAAATAGCTTATGGATTGGACATCTCAGAGGAACTCAGCTTCAGTCGCAATCTGGAGGTTTTACAGTGATTACCGAAGATATAAAGATCGTCCAAGAGATCTTTCAGGTGGTCGAAGCCGGCATCGTCCATGGCTATGACGCGTTCCGTTATGGCGTGGAGTTGGGGGAGGGCTACATCGAGACGGAGCTATGCGTTGAGATAGATGGTGTCGAGGACTGGAACGTCGAGGAAGACATCAACGGCGCGATAATTCTACGTCTGGTCCGCGAATTACAGGACAGCGCAGTCAAGCGTGGCGAGCCATGGAAGTCATTCGTCCTCTCCTACCGCGAAGGCGAACAAGTCAAAACGAAATTCGAGTATTGATCCCCGACTTTGAGATCAAAAGATCGCAGCCTTCGGCAGCCCACTACACAATCCGTAGGGCGTGCCAAAGGCTGCGATCTTTTGCTGTTCACTTCGGATAAAGCGGCGGCAATCCACTCTCACTCACCGGATCCTGCACGCGCTCGGCGGCGGGAATAGTGCGGATCGCCCGCCACAAATCCTCACCCTGCCAGTGCTGTCCCGTCTCGCTGTACAGCGCTCCATTCAACCCATCCAGCGCATCCGACAACGGCACAAACCGCGCGGCCATGTCTGCCAGTGTCTCCGGCTGCTGCCGCGCCCAGGCGTCCAGTGCCTGGCGGGTGGCGTGGGGGTCGTTGGCCTGGCTGGCGCGTTTGATGTCGTCGAGCAGGGTGCGCGGGCTCGGGCCGGTCTGGGCGGCGCGGTGGATTGCCGGTTGCCAGCGGGCGCGCCACCAGAGGCCGAAGCCGAGCAGGGTGGTGCAGGCGAGGATCAGGGTGCTGAGTTTCCACCACCACAGGGTGTCGTTGTCGGGCGTACTCGGTTGCAGGGTGCCGGCCGGGGTGTCGATTTGCAGGCTGGGGTTGTTCGCCACTTGCAGGGTGCGCGCGGGCAGGCTGCTGTGTTCGAGGTGGTCTTCGAAGGTGTTCCACCAGACCACGTCGACGGTTGGCAGGTCGATCGCGCCGCTGCGGCTTGGCACCAGGGCTTCGCGTTCTTCGCGGCTGCCGATGATGCCGCGGTCGCTGCTCTGGTTGCTCAGCACCGGTTGATCGGGGTAGCGGCGCAGGCCGTTGACGTCGGTGGCGGGCAGGGCTGGCAGTTGCGAGCTGGCGAGGCCTTCGACTTTCAGGGTCAGGCTGCGGGTCAGGGAATCGCCGACCTGGGTGTGATCCGGTTCCGGGCTCCAGCTTTCGCTGAGGCTGAGGCTGCGCGCCGGCAACCATGGCGCATCGACCGGGTAGGTCAGCGGTTTCGGTTTGACCGTCAGCGGAATCGACGCCGAGCTGACGCGCATCAGTTTGCCGGGCTTGGGCCCCGAGGCGTCTGCTGATGGCGCGGTATCGACCAGCGTGGCGCTGAACGTCTGCGGCGCGATGGTCAGCAGGCCGCTGTGTTGCGGATAGATCGCGTAGCGCATCTCGATCACGCCGTGGCGCAGACCGTTGATGTCTTTCTCGTAGGTGCGCGTGTCGCCAAGTTGTTCGATGCGCGCATCGGCAATTTGCAGCGGGCTCAGGCTGCTGTCGTCGTACAGCGAAACCGAGTGGTAGATGCGCAAAGTCAGGATGGCCTGGGCCTGCACGTAAACGCTGGTCTGATCGAGGCTGGCTTCGATGAACACCGGATCAAGGCTGTTGTTGTCTTCGCGGTTATCGCTGGCGATCACCTGCACGGTGATCGGCTGGCTCTGCGCTTCGCCCAGTTGCAGCGGGGGAATCACTACGCTGCCGTTCTCTTTCGGCAGCAGGGTGATGATCCAGCGTGTGGTCGCGCGGTTGTCGCCGTTGAGGGTGTTGAGCTGGTTGACCTGGCGCGTGCCGCGCACTTCGAACAGCGCTTCCAGTGCCGACAGATCGGGCTTGCCGAACTGGGTGACGTCGTCAGTTTCGAGGGTGAGCTCGACCGTCTCGCCTGAGTTCAGGCGACTGCGATCCACGCTGGCGGTCAGCTCGGCCGCCTGAGCGGTGGTCGTGCAGATCAGCAGGGGCAGCAAGAGAGCGGTGAAGCGGGTCATCGATTGTTTTCCTGATCCTGATGTTGTTGCTGTTCGTACCAGAATTTGCGCCTGAGCAGTTCGCCCGGGTCGTCCGGGATCTTGCCCAGCCATTGTTCGAGCGCCTGACGCTGCTCGCCTTCGAGGTTGTTCTCACTCGGGCGCAGGGTCGGCACCGTGTCGGTTTCCTCTTCCTCGTTGCTGCCGGGGATTTCATTGGGGCCGGGCAGCGGCGGGGCGGTCGGCGGCGGTTCGCTGGCCGACTCGGCCGGTTGCGCCTCGCTCTGGGTTTCACTGCTCACCGCCGGAGGTGGCGCGGTAGTGGGCGAGGGCTCATCGCCGGGCAGACTTTGTTCGTTGGGCTGGTTGTCCGGTTCGGGCGGCGGCGGGGCGTTTTTCTGCTTCAGCAGGTTTTCCACCAGCGCCTTGTTGGTCTGCGCCGGACGCAGATCCGGTTGCAGTTCCAGCGCCTGTTCGTAGGCGTCGATTGCTGCTTCCAGCTCGCCACTTTTTGCCAAGGCGTTGCCACGATTGTAGTGGGCGCGGGCATCGCTGCCCTCGGCAAAACGCTGAGCGGCGCCACTGTAGTCGCCGGCCTCGTACAACGCCACCCCTTGCCATTGATGATCGTCAAAATGCTGCGCGGCTTCGGCCGGGCGTTTCTGCTTGAGCAAGTGCAAGCCTTGCTGGTCGGGGCGCAGCCACAAGTCTTCGAAATCGAAAGCGTAGCTCGGTTGCGGCAGGCACCACAGCAGCGGCAGGCAGAACAACCAGCCACGGCGCCCGGCACACGCCGCCAGCAACAGCAGCGGCAACAGCAGCCAGTAACCCTGATCGGCCCACGTATCGAGGCGCACGGTCTGGCCGTCGTCGCGCAGGCTGCGCGGGCCGTTGAGTAGACCAAGAGCGCCAAGATCAGCCTCGTCGAGTCGCGCCGGGTGATACTCGCCGCCCACGCTGTTGAGGAATGTCGCCAGACCAGGACTGTCGAGTTGCGGCACGCGGATCGCGCCTTGCTCGTCCTTGAGGAAACTGCCGTCCTCCTGGGCGATCGGCGCACCTTCGGCGGTGCCGATGCCGAGCATCAGCAGTTGCGTCGACTCGCCATTCAGCGCGCGGCGGATACCGCGCCGTTCTTCTTCATTGAGCGACGAACCTATCAGCAGAATCCGCCCCTGTCCCAGCGCACCTTGCTTGAGCAAGGCCAGCGCCTTGTCCACGGCCAGATCGGCGCGGTGGCCGGCTTCCGGCATCAGCGACGGCTTCAGCGCGTCGAGCAGGTTGCGGCTGGTGGCCAGATCATCCGACAGCGGCACCAGCGTGTGCGCGCTGCCGGCATAGACGACGATGGCGGTCTGCGCATCGCTGCGCGCCTGCAACAGGTCGAACAGCTTGCGCCGCGCCTGTTCGAGACGCGTCGGTGGCGAGTCGGTGGCGAGCATCTCCGGGGTCAGTTCGAGCACGACTACCAGCGGGTCGGCGGGTTTCTGGCTGGTCTGTTCGACGCGCTCCCAGCTCGGCCCAAGCAAGGCCAGAATGGTCAGCAACCACGCCACGCCAAGGGCGACCCACGGCAGTTTGCTCTGGCGCCCGCTGCCGCCACTGAGCAGCGCAGCGTGAAATGCAGGCGGCAGAATCATCTGCCAGCGACCGGCGCGTTTCTGTCGGTGCCAGAGTTGCCAGAGCAGCCAGCCGAGCAGCGGCAACAGCAGCAGCCACCAAGGGCGGAACCAGTGCGGCCAGAGCGCGATCATCGGCGCCTCCGCAGGCGCAAACGCTGCAAGCGCTGACGCCAGTCCGGCAGCGGACTTTGCAAATACAGTTGCTTGCTGAACAGGCGTTGCAGCGGGTTATCCGGCCACAGTTCGCGGACGACCAGCAACAGACTCAACCACAGCGCCAATGCCAGCGGCCAGTGATACAAGGCTTGCGCCGGACGTGCCTGAGTCGGTTGCTGGGTCACCGGTTCGAGCTGATCGAGGGTGTCCTTGATCGCTTGCAGCTCCAAGCCGTCGTGGGCGCGGAAGTACTGGCCGCCGGTGATTTCGGCGATGGCCTTGAGCGCCGGTTCGTCCAGATCAAGGCTCGGATTGACCCCGAGCAGGCCGGTCGAGCCGCTGTCCTCGGGATTGGCGCCGATGCCGATCGGATAGATTCTGACGCCCTCGCTGGCGGCGAGTTTTGCGGCCGTCAGCGGATTGATTTCGCCGCCGTTGTTGGCGCCGTCGGTGACCAGAATCAGCACGCGACTTTGCGCCGGGCGCAGGCGCAGGCGTTTCAGGGCCAGGCCGATGGCATCGCCGATCGCGGTGTTCTTGCCGGCGATGCCGATCCGCGCTTCGTCGAGCCAGATGCGAACGGTGCGCCGATCGAAGGTCAGCGGCGCTTGCAGGTAGGCCTGGCTGCCGAACAGGATCAGACCGACGCGATCGCCGTCGCGGCTTTCGAGGAAATCGCCGAGCAAGTGCTGCACCAGCGACAGACGACTGACTTCTTCGTCCTGCCATTGCATGTCGGGAAAATCCATCGAACCGGACACGTCCACCGCCACCAGCAGATCACGGCCACTGGCGGCAATCGGCAGCGGTTCGTCGAGCCATTGCGGGCGCGCGGCGGCGGTCAGCAGAATCAGCCACAGCAAGATAAATGGCGCCTGCTGCCGCCAGGCCGGCAAGTTCGCACGCGCGCGGCGGCGGGCGAGGCCTTCGAGGTCGGCGAGGAAACTGACTTTCAATGCCGGCTCGCCGCTGTCGGCCACCGGCAGGATCAGACGCATCAGCCACGGCAGCGGCAACAGCACAAAGATCCAAGGCCAGGCGAACTCAAACATGTTTGCGAATCCACGTGTCGACCGCTTGGGTCAGGCCGGCGATGGCTTTGTCGTCGAGTTTGCATTCCGGTTTGTACGCGCCTTCAACCAGCACCATCCAGCGCGTCAGGCCGGCAGCGGGGCAGCGGTTATCGAGGAAGGCCAGCCATTTGCGCCCGTTGAGGGTGTGGCTCTGGCTGTACGGATAGTGGTTGCGGCACAGGCGTTTGAGCAGGCCGTTGAGTTGTTGCAGCCAGGCGCCGGCGGGTGCACCGTCGTAGGGTTTGGGCATTTGCGCCAGTTCGGCGAGCGCGGCGATGCGCACCGGATCCAGCGGCTGCTCGGCGCGCACCACCGGGCGTTTCTTCATCGGAATGAAGCGGCGCAGCTTCCACACGGCAAAACCCAGCAGCGGCAACAGCAGAAGCAGCAGCCACCAGCCCGGCGCCGGTGGCCAGAAGGCGATCGGCGGCGGCGAGATCAGCGGCTGCAGTTGTTCGAGGCCGTTCATCGACCTTTCCCCGGACGCTGCGGGTTCAGGAACTCGCGCATCTGCTCGACCATTTCGCTCTGCGTGCTCAACGGCATCAGCAACACCCGCAGCTTTTGCGCGAGCAGCTCCCAACGGGCGATGCGCGCTTCGGCCTGGGCGCGGTAGGTCTGGCGCAGGTCGGAATTCAGCGTGTCGATCTCCAGTTGCGCGCCACGCTCGGCGAAGCGCAGCAGGCCGGCAGCGGGCAAAGCGTGATCGAGCGGATCGGACAGCGGCAACATCAGCAGATCACAATGCCGCGCCAGCAGACTCAACTGCTGCTCGGCGCTGTCGGACAACGCGCGTTCGTCGCAAATGACGATGGCCAGACTGCCCGGGCGCAGCACTTCCCGCGCGCGGCGAAGGGCCACGCCGAAGGCATCGCGATCCGGCTCGCGCTCGCTGTGCAGCGACTGATTGACCTTGACCAGCCGGTTGAGCAATTGCAGCAGGCTCTGCTTGCTCCGGCGAGGCTTGATTTCGTAGTGCTCGTTGTCGCCGAACACCAGCCCGCCGACGCGATCGTTGTGCCCCAGTGCGGCCCAGCCGATCAACGCCGCGACCTGCGCCGCCAGCACCGACTTGAACATCAGCCCCGAACCGAAAAACAGCCGCGTGCTTTGCTCGACCATGATAAAAATCGGCCGCTCGCGTTCTTCATGGAACAGCTTGGTGTGCGGCTCCTGCGTGCGCGCAGTGACGCGCCAGTCGATGGTGCGCACGTCGTCACCGGCCTGATACACCCGCACTTGGTCGAAGTCGACGCCACGGCCACGGAATTTCGAGTGATGCAGGCCGATCAGCGGGCTGCGCTGACTCGGCGTGGAAAACAACTGTACCTCGCGCACGCGGTGACGCATTTCGATCAGCTCGGCGAGGCTGATGCGGATACCGGGTTCGGAGGGCAGGGCGGCGTTCATGAGGGTCAAGCGACGGCGACGACGTCGAGAATCCGCTGCACCACGCGATCCTGATCGATGCCAGCGGCTTCGGCTTCGAACGACAGAATGATGCGATGGCGCAACACGTCGAACAGCACGGCCTGAATGTCTTCCGGGCTGACGAAATCGCGACCGGCCAGCCAGGCATGAGCGCGGGCGCAGCGATCGAGGGCGATCGAACCGCGCGGACTGGCGCCATAGGCGATCCACTCGGCCATTTCCGGGTCGAACTTGGCCGGGTTGCGCGTGGCCATGACCAGTTGCACCAGGTATTCCTCCACGGCGTCGGCCATGTACAAACCAAGGATTTCCTTGCGCGCGGCGAAGATCGCCTGCTGGCTGACCCGGCGCTCGGGCTTGGTCTCGCCGTTCAACGCCTCGCCACGGGCCTGCTGGAGGATGCGCCTTTCGACAGCGGCGTCGGGGAAGCCGATTTTCACGTGCATCAAGAAGCGGTCGAGCTGGGCTTCCGGCAACGGATAGGTGCCTTCCTGTTCGATCGGGTTCTGCGTGGCCATCACCAGAAACAGCGGCGACAGCTCATAAGTGCTGCGCCCGACGCTGACCTGACGCTCGGCCATCGCTTCGAGCAAGGCCGATTGCACCTTGGCCGGCGCGCGGTTGATTTCGTCGGCCAGCACCAGGTTATGGAAGATCGGCCCTTGCTGGAAGACGAAACTGCCGGTTTCCGGACGGTAGATTTCGGTGCCGGTGATGTCGGCCGGCAGCAGGTCGGGGGTGAACTGAATTCGATGGAACTGGGCTTCGATGCCCTCGGCGAGTTCTTTGATCGCTTTGGTCTTGGCCAGACCGGGAGCGCCCTCGACCAGCATATGGCCGTCGGCGAGCAGGGCGATGAGCAAGCGCTCGATGAGTTTTTCCTGGCCGAGAATCTGCGTTGAAAGAAAGGTTCGCAGCGCCAGCAGCGCTTCACGATGTTCCATCGATGACTGTTCCTGGAAATGGATGGCCGAGAGCGTGCGTAAT
>NZ_RCOA01000114.1:0-12719 GCF_004307585.1 Pseudomonas sp. Sample_20
GCGTAATAGACTCCTAAAACAGCCGTGAAGCGACAGATACGTTGACACGCACCGGTATTTCCGAAAGCAACTCCATCGACACCCCTGCGCGCTTCGTCATGGAAGCAGGTGCAAGCAGCTGAACTTGATTCACACTTAGCGCTTCAGGCCCGTCTCCCGTGCAAAGGAGATCAAGCTCCTTTACATCGGACACCAGCCGAATCCAAGGGCCAAAGCGGCCATCGACCAGCCCACAACCCTCAACGAGAAAGTAGTAGCTGACAGGATTGAGCTCAACAGATTTCCAAAGCAGCCGCACGTTGTCTGCTGCGTCGAAACGACCTTTTAACGCATCTCCGTTGGTTACAAACACATTCACCTACCTAGTGGTCAAAACTCGCTGCCAGAGACGTGGCTGGCAATTTATTGTTAATGATTACTGAATTCATACAGACCTCGCGTAGCGCGCTGCTAGCGCTGAGCTGCTAAGAGATCTTGGTCTCTACCAACCTCGCTTCGCTGCCATTCGGTCTTTGCGCTATCCACATGATGGAGGATGCTGCAGGTAAGGCCTGACGGTGTCCGACGGGCCTCCTCTACCTCAATGCGTCGCTTCAGGGAATTCATCGAATACGAATAATACACTGTATTAGCGTTTATTCGTAAGGCCCAGATGTGGCTATATCCTGACTTTTGAGCAAGTCATGGATCTCAGAACTGCTTTCGCGGGAGTGCTGCGTGCACTACGCCTCGTCCGTGGTGCCCGGTATGCCGACCTCTCGGACGCCACGCACCGTCGCAAAATCGCCGAGCTGGAAAATGCCCAGACGAGCATTACCCTCGAGCAATTCGATGCTCTCGCTGACTCGTTGGGTCTAGATGCGATCGCCCTAATGGCTTTGTGTGTGTCTGAGCGAGACGGAGTAATGCCTCAGCAGAGGATTCTCGATTCTATCGCCAAGTTGACTGACTTCGAGGCATCCGGCGGGATGGGATTAATTCGGGAGCAATTCGACACCACCGGTTCTCTGGTTAAGAGGTCTCGCGGTAGACCGCTGAATATTGAGAATGAGAAGGCCGTACTAGCGCTTAAGGCTGAAGGTGCATCACCGCAGCAGGCTGCTACCATGTTGGGGCTAGCACTCAGCTCGGTGATGGAGTATTGGAGAAAATGACAACTCACCGGAGAAGGGCTCTGTTTTATCTATCCCCGCTAAATGTCGATATCGCGTGTTCTGGAGTGCTTGGATTCAAGGTTATAGAGCACGCATACCACATTCTCGACTCCAAAAAAATTTGGGGTTTTGAGCGTTTCAATGTTGGCAACAAGTGAACGATTTAGGCGCTCTCGGCAGGGGGATTGACTTCCCTTAAGATGCAAGCCCGGGTCTTCCATGAATAGATGGTTATCCCAATATTCCCCATTTGCCCAACTCGCCCCACTGCGGTAGATTCCAGAAAAAGAGAGCCACACCCTTCCAGAATATCTATCGACACATGGCATGCACTGAGAGTTCGCCTTGCGATAATTCCTCAGGGTGACCCACTGCGTATAAAAATCGCCTAACATCCTGGCAACGTCGTGTTCAAAGCAACTGCGAGTTGTGGAGTGATTTTTCTTTTTCCTTTCCCAGCAAGCGCCTGTATCAAGCGATAATTTAGTACTGCAGAAACCGAAGGGCGTAGTATTCCACTGCTTCGACACAAATAGAAGATAAGACAGAACGCATGGGCAAATAGAGGCGCCATCCAGCATGAACCACTGAACGTTGCTCAGCCTTCGGAGTCTCTTGTAACACTTTGCATGATGGCGAACATAGCGCTTATAGATATACCTACGAAGCGATTTTATAATGGGACGTATTTCTACCAAATCGATCTGGGGTTGCAGCCCTTCAAATTCCAACAATTGCCTATTAGCTCGACCATCATCGAGGCGTAACCAAGACATTTTAGATCGCGGAAGCGTCAGTACAAAAGCTTCTCGACTTCGCTTATGACCAAAACCAGGTGGCCCTACCTTTTTAACTAAATAGTCGATCGCGATGGCCACATCCATTATCGTTGGCTCTTTCGTTGCAATAACCTCATGCGCTGAATGACCTATTAGTTCGACGCTTTTTGCGACCCACTCTCTAAAATTGGCAATCCACACCTCAACCTCGGCGAAGAAGTCAGACGTTAAAACATTTGGAGCGATGAGCCCTAGTAGGATTTTGAGATGCACGCACTGATCTGCAACTTTGTATATACCTCGTCTGGTCGGCCAATCTTGGTCTAGAGCGAACGTGCATTCATCACATCTTTCAAGAGCATGACCATGCCAAGGGCAGTGTGTGATGCGTTCTAAATAAAAAATGACAGAATGGTATCCAGCACTGATGCATTCAGGGCAATGACGAATTAATATTCGCGGCCGACAATAGGGGTGTCGGGTCTCGTGTTCTCTTGGGAGCGGGAACCATCCATCTATAAATGAATATTTTAGTGAGCCACACTCAAGGCTCATGGCTGATTCCAATCTCTCAAAAGGGATATCCAGACCATACTCCCAACTATTCCTTTGCCTTCCCCGCTTAAAGCATGGATCCAGAAATTCCCTCAAATGCCTGTAGTCGTTAAATCTATTCCACTTGAGAAGATTGACAAAAATAAGCCATGAAGACTCATAGGGGAATAGAGAGCCTGGATGGATCAGAGCCTTACTATTGGGACTCAACACGGCCTACACTCGCTGTTTTTAACGTTGTGGCGTAACCCGCTATTTGACACTCTGTTACGGCCCGGCCTATCGCCTGAGAATCTAGGGTGAAATCCGGCCTGTCACGGTCACATGATCGAATCAAGATAAGTCGAAACATTTCTAGGACGCAAACTGTAGGTATACATGGTAAACTATTGGAGATTTTCGCATCATCTAAAGCGATGAATATCTCATGAGCGTGAGTCTCCAACCTAAATCCTGCATCATAGGCCATCGGAAGAAAAAATCGAGTATAGGAACACGTGCTGCCAATAGGATAAGTTAACGCCTCATCATAAGAAGCGATTGTCAGCCTAACCCATTCTTCGCTATCGCAATGAGGCAGCCCTACAACCTCATTGAGAAATCGAACGATGAGCTCCGGTCGGCCATTTTTACGTAGACTGCTCAAGCGTTTTTCTATTTGGGTTTGCGCAAAACCAACGACTGTCATGCTGATATTCCTTAATGCTAGTTCGTTCTGCAAAAACTGCAAACACTCAAAGTCAATGTTTGTGAGAGCATGCATTTCATCAAAAAAAACAACGACGTGCCTCCCTTCAATCAAATTTAATCTACCTTCGATAGTAGCGAGTACATCCTCTCGTGCGACATCCAAATTAAACCGTATCGGCATATCTATGCCAAGACTGCGCACAAGGTTTCTAATAATGTTTTCATGGGCATTGGGATCCACTGAAATTTTTATTACAAGGCGATCTTGATATTCAGTGTGCGTCGCCAATGCAGCTAGGCAGGAGTGAAAAATTTTCGTTTTCCCCATCTGAGGCAACGCGTTGAAACATATACTTTTCTTGTGCAGCATCACAGCATCAAGGACTAGGCCGACGACTTTTGGAATGCTAGGTGTATAAGTCGTAAACTCATTTGTGAGCAATGGGTGCCGCCGAAACAAGGCTCGGCGGGCATCGTGATCATGGGGATCGAACTCGTCCATAACTGAGCATCACCTAATCTTTTTGAGCAAGGCACGCATATCAATATCTTCTGGCGGCAGCACCCAACCACTAGCTGGCGAGGTTGCTGGAGATGCCACTGCAGGCCGAGCTTCAGGTGTACCTGGGCTCGCATGTGTTCTAACCGGATTCTCTACAGGTTCTCCGGTCGCTCTAGCAACATCGTGCCTCAGGCGGTCGATCTCAGCTGCGGCTTTACGATTATCCCTCCTACCTCCGCCCTTAGCGTTTGCATGAGATATGAGATAATCATTGTAAATATGGATCAGATTACCGCCGTTGATAAACTCCTGAACTCGCATGTATCTGTTCGAATTGATAGCTTTCCGGGTTTTCCTGTTGTGGGGATCCTCCCCCCAGAAACCCTCAGCAGTCATCCATCCCAATGGCTCTCCATTCAGCTGAAACGCATTAAACCCTCTAATATCGCATTCATTCACCTCAATCAGAATTTGTTGCCCTGTAAGATGAACAACCTGGTCAGCATCGAGAAATCTGTATCTTACCCTTTCGAAATTGATATAAGGCCGAATGCCTTTCTTTGGATTTCCTCTTACAGATACTAACAACCGAACAAGGGCAGTTCCGATTACTGCTAACTTGTCGGCTGGAAGGACACGGGGCATAAAATGGCTGTCTCTTTGGGCAAGCAAACGCTCAATAGCTGCCTTGGGATTAGTGTTGCCCAATCCTTCAGATGTTCTGATATTGGCATTTGCGAATGCCACATAAATTAAATGCTCTAAGACATCACTGGAGATGCGATATTTTGTTGCAGCTTCGACGGCATCTTCGGCGCCCCCTTTCCCAGGGCCAGCCCCTACGGTACTCCTCAAACGCTTAGAAAGCTCTTCCGTTAAGCGATTGAATGCACTTTCGATCCGAGCCCTTCTTTCGAACCTTTTCGGAGAGCCATAGTCAAATGCACAGCCGATCTCCTTCCTCAAGGTGAGACAAACAGAGTCGCCTAAATGTGCCCAAGCGTTATCAAGACTAATCCAAGACGGAGACGATTGAGCGAGTTCAGGATACATTTCAGTGATAAAACCTGCACCGGGATCCGGCGCTAGGTTTGGGATCACTGCTTGAGGCCTTGGTAGCTCTTTCGATAATGCTTCCCTCACTAACGCCGAAATATCATTCGAAGTGACGTCACTGCCGTATACCACCCGATACCATATAGCAGCACGAGTTAATGGCTCGAACAGAAGAAGCACGTGCAATCTTGTCACAGGTTTAAAAGATGGTATCCCTTCCTCATTCACCATCTCGATTGCGCAAATGTAGTCTAAGGTATGGCTATCAATCATCCAGCACTCATTGAAATCCATAACCTGGACAAGAGATACTTCACCGGTACCGACAGGCAGATGCGCTATAGCCGCATCGTCACCAGCGATGCGCACACCTTTCTCATTATTCATCTCACGAAGTTCTTTCACATAAGTCGTGATTGTCCGGACTCCAAAGTAATCAGTATTGAATGGCCACTCAGTTTTTGGATGATCATAACTTTCCAGCAAGTGAATGAACTGCCAATGGACATCCTTAGGTCGATGGCAGAATCGGTGCAACTGCTTGCTATGGGCCTTTTTCTTGCTTTTGCCCCCGACCTTCAAAATAAATACATCTAACTTTTCTTGCAGTCCGGAATAGCGTTGAAA
Organism: Pseudomonas sp. Sample_20; assembly: GCF_004307585.1. Classification (NCBI taxonomy): domain Bacteria; kingdom Pseudomonadati; phylum Pseudomonadota; class Gammaproteobacteria; order Pseudomonadales; family Pseudomonadaceae; genus Pseudomonas; species Pseudomonas sp. Sample_20. Next base: position 5,364 of record NZ_RCOA01000114.1, read on the forward strand.
TACTTGACCTAGCACGCCCGCCATACCAGAATTCTTGGGGCCAGACGAAAGGCACTCTGTCTTTTTTCGGACATAGTTCTTTGTGGAGAAATTTTTAATTAAAGCGCGATAGCCAAATGGCACTCCATCCGGCGCTGTAGTTAGGCAGCGAATAATAATTTTTCTAAGGAAGTTACCCCCCACCCCCGTTGCATTTTTAATTTGCTCAAGTGGCTCTCCTGTCAAATATTTCTCGAGCGCTTCTTTTCTATGCCTGAAAGTCGCTGCCTCTTCAGCATCCAATAGATCGGCACGTACTTCGCCCCATGGCATCGACGTTGTTATGAGCTTGATTATCTCAGCCCTAGAACGTTTGGATCTCATGGTGTTCTCCACCGAGTGTTACGCCCAAAGCTTCTCAGGCCATCGACAATGATATTTCCTTGGAGAACAGATCTACAAACAGCGCCGACTGCTAAAGCGGGATCTGTGATAGACAGCGACTCCAAGAGGGTTTCAATGGTACCGTCTCCACAAATGCTGATGGAGGTGCCAACCTGTCCCATTTCATAGCGAAGGTCATAGCCTCTCACCTGAGATACAAATGCGATGACTTTTAGCCAGAAGCTAAGTGACGATTTAGAAAATGCTTTAAGGCGAGCGGCCGGAATAACAACCAGATGACTCTTTTCAATACGGTTTTCTATTTTATATCGAACAGGCACGCTGACTTTCTCAAAAGAATCATGCTGTTTTGAGGCGACTTGGTGGAATTCAATCGAGCCATCTATATGCTCGACTCGAGTTACAGTGATTTCTTCGAAGCTATCACCCAACTCTTCAAGTGAGATCTCGACTTCGTGCTCCATTGTGAAGCGCCTCACCTGCGGCTGGGTCTCCAGCTCCGAGACCCAATACAGCATTTCAAGGTCACCAATGATCGGCACGTCGGCATCGAGCTTAAAGCTGTAGAACAACCAGATATTGGCTTGTCCTGCAGATTTTTTTCGCGCCTTTACTAGCCGATTCCGCAAATGTCCCTTCACCGACTTCATCGGACTGCACCTGCTGCATAGGTAAAAAATTCCTTCTTCAATATTATGCCGATGAATTGAAGCTGAGAGACTATTTCGAAGCTAGTCTAGGCAGAATAATAACGTTAGGCTATAAAAAACAGCGAATCCTGACTAGGTAAGGTGTCGCTCTCGCTTGAAGGCCAGATGATGCGTATACAAGCGACTATTAATGCTGACAAGCATTCAGATTTACTTCTATGCGATGCAATATGGTCAACTTCACTTCTCAGACCGAGAAGCAAATGTGGATGTCCATACTGATTCTTAATCTAGAAATAAGTGTTAAGAAGTTGATTTTTCAAAGTTTAGGTTAAGTGTTGGAAAGAGCTGGAGTTGTTTCGGCGCTCTCTGCATTCTTCCCAATCTACAGCCCTCATCCATCATCACGCGTCAGCTTTTCAATCAGCGCACCATGCTGCGGAAACTGTGCCGTGAGTTTTGCGCGATTACCGATTTCCATGTCTGCGAAATCAAACCCAGGCGAAACCGCTTCGCTGATCAAGCCAAAGCCATTTGAGCCTTCCAGTAATCGAGAGGCTTTCCAAATTCCACCCGGTACGTGCAACTGCAGTTGCTGACCAGCCAAAACATCGCTGCCCATCACCAGCGTTTGCAATGAGCCGTCGGCGTGGATCAGGTTGTATTCGATGGCGTCGCCCAACTGGAAATAATGCAGGATGTCGGACTGGTTGAAATGAAACTGGCCCACTGGCGATTGCTCAGTAAGCAGATAGTAGATCGAGGTCAGCAGATATCGCGGGCCTTGCTGCGTTTCGAGGCAGGCACGGTGATCGGCTTGATAGGTTCTGCGGTAATAACCGCCCTCGACATGAGGCTGTAGATTCAGCGCGGCAATCACATCAGTTGCGTTCGGCTTGCGCTGAATCATGGTCTTCTCCATTATAGGTAATGATTTTTTGTTAGCTCAACTAAACGGTCATTTAGTGTAGTTAACGTATTTTCGACGACGATCGACGCATTTACCCTGCTCCATCAGAAGTCTACCGTCGCCGACAGCAGATACGTTCGCGGCGTCGAAAGCGTCAATCCCGGCTCACTATCATCCGAAGCACCCGCCGAGCTCCAATAGCGTTTATCCAGCACGTTTTCGACATTGGCGCGCAAGGTGATCGTCTTCTTGTCCAGCTTGAAAGCATAGCGTGTACCTACGTCGAACCGCTCCCAGGAGTCGATTTCCTTGTCGTTCGCCTGATCCAGATACTGCGAACTCGAGTAAATACCACGGCTGGTCAAAGTCAGCCCCTGCACAGTCGGTACGTCCCACTCCGCGCCGAGATTGACGTTGTATTTCGGTGTCGCCGGTGCGCGGTTGCCGTCGAATGTGCCGTTGGTGGTGTGGGTCAGTTCGCTGTCGATGTACATCACACCGCCGAGCAATCTGAAGCCTTTGAACGGTTCGCCGAACACGCTCAGTTCTACGCCATTGTTCTCGCGCTTTCCGTTTGGGCCGAAGACTCGCGTGGTGGCGTTGGTTTCGTAGGCAGGTTGTTTGATGCGGAACACCGCTGCCGTCAGCGCGTATGCACCCGCGTCGTATTTGGCGCCGACTTCGACCTGGCGGCTGATGAATGGCGGGAAGATTTCGTCTTCGTTGATAGATGTCGATGGCGCGATCTTGCCTTGGCTCAGACCTTCCATGTAGTTGGCGTACAGCGAAAGTTTGTCCGTCGCCTTGAACAGAATCCCGCCCGATGGCGAGACCTTTTCTTCATCGTAGGCCGTGTCGCCCTTGATGCCGTCGCTCCAGTCATCGACTTTGACCCGCTGCCAGCGCGCCCCCAAAGTCAGCAGCAGTCGATCATCGAAGAAACCGAGCGTGTCGGACAAGGCCACGCCGCTGAAGCGATTTTCGGTGTAGACCTTGGCGTCATTGCGGGTCGGCGTGCCGGGTCTGGCTATTTCCACCGGGTCGTAGAGATTGCTGCGCCCGGCCGCGTAACGGGCGCCGCCGTTTTCGAAGTCCATATAAAAGTAGTTGGCCGCCAGGTTCACTTCATGGCTGACCGGTCCGGTCTGGAACCAGTTACGAACGCCAGCGGTAGCCGTGCGAACGTTTTCGTCGCGAGTGAAGTCGCGCGGCTGGACGCTGAAGTCGCCGGCGTCATTGGTCACCGAGACCGCATGGCGCAAGAAGTCGTGATTGCTTTTACGTGCGCCGACGCCGCCATACAGCATGACTGAATCGCTGACATCGAACTCGCCGTTGAGCGTGCCGAAAGTGTCTTTGGTTCGCGCCCGGCTCCAGGGTTGCGCGTAGTTATCGCGCACATCATTAGCGTTCGGCACCTTGGCACCGGCCGCGACCTGCACGCGTTCCTGCGGTGCGTCGGTGTCGCGCTCGGTGTGGCCGATATCGGTGGAAAGTCGCAAGCGTTCACCACGGAAATCCAGACCGAGTACTGCCATGTCGCGATCGACACTCTGGTGATCCCATTCCGTATCTCCGGACTGTTTGACCCCGTTGAAGCGCAAACCGAATTGGTTTTCGTCACCAAAACGCCGTCCGACATCCACCGCGCCGCCGACTTGGTTGTTCGAGGCGTAATTGGCCGTCAGCGAAGTAATCGGCTTGTCGGTCGCACGCTTCGGCACGACGTTGATCCCCCCTCCTACACTGCCCCGTGGCGAAATCCCGTTGATCAATTGGCTCGGGCCTTTGAGGATGTCGACGCGATCGGCCATTTCCATGTCGATGGTGTACGTCGGCAGGATTCCGTAGAGGCCATTGTAGGAAACGTCGCTGTTGAACAAGCTGAAACCACGAATGGTGAATTGCTCATAGCGGCCACCGGCCGGGTTGGTGGCGCGTACCGAAGGGTCGGTACTGATCAGATCGCCGAGCGTGCGCGCCTGTTGGTTTTTCACCGTTTCGCTGGTGTAGGTGGTCATGCTGAACGGGGTTTCCATGAAATCCCTGGAACCCAACAGCCCTTGCGAGCCCCGCCGCCCGACCTGACCGCCGGCGAATACATCGGCATCCGCTGAACCGCTCGCGCCGAGTATGGATGTCGGCGCAAGTTGCAAGGTGCTGCCTTGCGCTGCGGGCACCAGCGTATAAGCCTGATCGCCGACCGGTTGCAGCTGCAAACCGGAACCCAGCAACAACCGGCTGAACCCCTCCTCCACGCCATATTCACCGGACAAACCATTGCTGTTGCGGCCGCTGACCAGCGCCGGATCTACCGAGAGATTGACTCCGGCCAGACCGGCGAACCGCGTCAGCGCTGTACTCAGACTACCGGCCGGCACCTGATAACTGCGGCGGCTGGCATCGTCGGCCCAGCTCGATTGGATCAATATGGGGCTGGCACTCAGGCTCAGCAAAAGGCTCAACTGCAACAACGGACGCAAACGACCTGGAAATACTGCGGGCATTGGAAGAAGCTCTCGATTTTGTTCACTTGCCTGGAATGACCAGCGAGGCGAAAAAAAGGGACAGGCTTCAGCCGGTTTTTTCTGCGCGCGGTACCAGTGACACCCAAAATCGCGTTCGCGTATGCACATCAACGGGCAAACTGGCTGCCAGCAGTGCCAGCACTTGATCGGTATCGTCGAGGCGAAAGCTGCCAGTGACGCGTAGCGATTCCAGCGCCGGGTCCCAGCGCAGCACGCCCGAGCGGTAGCGACTCAGCTCGCGGAGGAAATTACCCAGTGGCTGGTTCTGCGCCATCAGCACGCCATCGCGCCAACCGGGCATCAACGCATCGAACGCCGTCACCGCCCCGGCGCCCGAAGCTTGCAGGCTGATTTGCTGGCCCTGCTGCAATACCAGCGCCGGGCCGTGCAGTGGCTGCAATTGCACCGAACCGCGCAGGACGCAGACTCGGCAATCGCGCGCATTGAGGCGCACCGAGATGTCGCTGTGATTGACGATCATCCGCCCATAAGGCGCGTTGACGATAAAAGCCGAATCGCCCGCCACGTTGAGCGCCATTTCACCACGAATGAGTGTCAGCTGACGTGCAGGCAGATCGACATTCACCGCGCTGTCGGTGTTGAGTTGCAATGAAGAATCCTGGGCCAACTGCACTTTGCGCCGCTCGCCAGTGCTGGTGTGCAAATCGGCACGCCAGACCTCCAGCGGCAGCTCCCGACTGATCAACCACGCCGCCGGCACCAGCGCCGCTACGCCCAGGGCACGCTTGAGTGCCGCGCGCCGCGCCGGATCCGGCCGATCCAGGGTGGCCATGGCCAGTGTCGGCGACAAACCTGCAAAGCGCTGACGCAGTTGCTGGATTTTCTGCCAAGCGTTCTCGTGGCGACTGTCACTGGCGCGCCAATGCTGCAATCGGGCGTGATCTTCATCACTGGCACCACCGGACTCGAGCAGTGCCAGCCATTGCGCTGCGGCCCGTGCCACTTCCCGTGTTTCCTCGCTGGGGGCAACGCGCATCACAGCTCCGCCAGCAGGCAATGCTCGTAAGCCTGGGCCATGTAGCGTTTCACCGTGCGCTCGGAAACCTGCAAGCGTTCGGCAATCTCGCGGTAGCCAAGGCCCTCGAGTTGACTCCAAAGAAATGCTCGACGCACCGCACGCGGCAAGCCATCGAGCAATTCATCCAGCGCCTGCAAGGTTTCCAACAGCAACCAGCGCTGTTCCGGCGACGGCGCGCACGCTTCCGGCAATTGCGCCAACGCGTCGAGGTAGGCTTTTTCCAGATGGCGCCGCGTGTAGAAATTGCTCAGCAGCCGTTTGCCGACGGTGAGCAGATACGCGCGCGGCTCGCGCAATTCAGCCAGTGGCGGCGCGTTGCACAAGACACGCAGGAAGGTGTCTTGGCTGAGGTCCGCCGCATCCCACGCATTGCCCATGCGCCGGCGCAGCCAGGTTTCCAGCCAGCCACGGTGCTCGCGATACAACTGTTGCAGGCTCTGCTCCGACGGTGATGTGGCTTCAATCATCTCAAGAGACCCTGCGCGAAGGTAGATTCAAATGAGACTGATTCTATTTAACTTCTCGAAGGACACAAAGCCTTTTTCTGCTCAGCGCTTGAGCGTTTCGCTCGGCAGTTCCTTGAACAGCGCGCGGTAACTGCTGGAAAACCGCCCCAGATGCCAGAACGACCAGCGCATCGCCACTTCGGCAACGGTGGTTTCCGTGGGCCTGCGCTTGAGCAATTCACGGTGCGCACTGTTCAGCCGCCTCAGCCGTAACCAGTGGCTCGGGGTCATCCCGGTGTAGGCCTTGAAAGCCTGTTGCAACTGGCGCAGCGGCACGCCGGCAACATGAGAAAGTTCGAGCAGATTGACCGTGTCTTCCGGCGAATCAGCCGCCCACTCCCCTACTCTTTTGATGATTTGGCGTTCGTTGTTGCGCCGCTGCAATCCGCTGCGATCAAGGCTGGTGTGAGCGTTATCGAGGATGAACAGGCAGTCCTCAAGCAACTGTTGAGTCAGGCGATCTTTATCAAGTGGATCAGAAGCTTGCGACAACTTCGTGAGAATCGAGCTTAACCAGCCGCTGAACAAAGCGTTCTGGCCGCAGTTCAGCGGCGCCATGAACAAACCCTCGAGCTTTGCCACTTGCAAACCATGCTCGCGGACGAAATCCGGTCCGAACACCACAGCGATTTCCCGGTAGTTCTCCGGGGTGATCCAGATGTTGCGGCTCTCTTCGTTGAGCAGGTACAGCGCGTTGTCGCTGCGATCGAAACAGAACGCCAGAGCCCCGGATGGCGCACTGAAATTCTGCTCGACCCGGGTGTTCATCTGTTCTTCGTAAACCTCGACGCCCTGCAGATCGAGATAGCGAATCTGCCCGGCGAAATGCCCCGGCGACATCTGCTGGTAATGCTGGACCCAGCCAGGTGTAGCGCGGATTTGCTCGGCCACGTCGGCGGTGTTGAACGCTTGAACCTGAAGCGGATTGCACGTTGTCATGGGGTGACCTTGCGCACTCTTTTGGTGCGCTTTGGTGCTGCTGAAAGTGGATAGATGGAATCGCAAGCCGCGCCCAAGATAGTCGCCAACGCGCCACAGGGGAAGGGGCGGAAGATGAAACCCGCCCTCCCCGGCGTCTACAAAACCAATAACGAGGTCTTTATGAACGCCCCTTTCGATCAGCTGTTCACCTGGCTGAAAGATCACAAGATTACCGAAGTCGAATGCGTGGTCAGCGACCTGACCGGCATCGCCCGCGGCAAGATTGCACCGACCAACAAGTTCCTGCATGAGCGCGGTATGCGCCTGCCGGAGAGCGTGCTGCTGCAAACGGTAACCGGGGATTTTGTCGACGACGACATCTACTACGACCTGCTCGACCCGGCCGACATCGACATGG